>JAPKZE010000386.1 GCA_026393955.1 Candidatus Aminicenantota bacterium | reverse complement strand
CGAACATCCGGACGCTCCGCGCGGGGATCGAACGCGAGCGCGTGTCCATGGAACGGACCCTGGTGACGCTCTACAAGTTCGGCCGCGTCGATTTCTTCCAGTTCCTGCTCCGGGCCCGCGACATCGAGACCTACGCCTCCGAGAGCAAGCACCTGTCGCTCCTCGCCCGCGGCCAGGACCAGGCCGTCGCGGGCTACCTGGCCTCGCTCGAGGAGCTTCGCGCGGCCGAGTCCGCCCTCGAGAGCAAACAGGCCGACCTGGCCGCGATGGCCCGGGCGGCCAAGCTCAAGCGCCAGGAGCTCGAGACCGAGGCCCGGAAGAACGCGACCATGGTCCAGGAGATCCGTCAGAACCGGACGACCTATCAGCAAGCCCTCCAGGAGCTCTCCGAGAGCGCCGAGGAGCTCCAGAAGCTCATGGACAAGATCATCAGCCAGGATTGGGTCCTGCCGACCGCCTGGGTCCCCCTGTACGAGCGGAGGGGCCGGCTCCCCTGGCCGATCGAGGGACCGGTCATCACGGCCTTCGGCTTCGAGAAGAACCCCAATTTCAACACGGTCGTCATGAACAAAGGCGTCGAGATCTCGCCGGGCCAGGGCAAGTCGCTCATCCTCGCCGTCCACCCGGGCAAGGTCGTCTACGCCGATTACTTCCAGGGCTACGGCAACCTCCTCATCGTCGACCACGGCATGACCTACTACACCCTCTACGGGCACTGCTCGGAGTTCCTGGCCGCGGTCGGCGAAATGGTCCGGGCCGGCCAGCCCCTGGCCGTGGTCGGCGACACCGGGTCGCTCAAGGGCGAGTGCCTCTATTTCGAGCTCCGTTACAAGACCAAAGCCCTCGATCCCTTGCAATGGTTGAAGCGGAGATGATAGAATGGATGTCCGTTCGGCCATGAAAGTCCCGAAATATCGCTGGATCCTCTGGGCGGCCACCGCGGCCGCGGCGGTCTTCTTCGTCACCCGGATGGGATTTCTCTCCCGGGGCAACGCCGGCACGGCGGCCCGGGGTTTCGAGCTCCTCGACAGCCTCATCAGCCATATCCGGAACGACTACCTCGACGAGCGGGATCCCGTCACGACGGCCGAAGGGACGTACCGCGGCCTGGTCAACTCGCTCGACCCCCTGTCCGCCTATCTGCCGCAGGACCTCGTCGCCGCCTACACGGCCCGGACGGGCCGGGAGGCTGAGCCGGGCATTGTCGTGCTGAAGCGCTACGCCTCGTTCCCCCAGGTCGTGGCCGTCGTCGAAAAGTCCCCGGCCGAAGCCGCGGGGATCAAGCCTGGCGACGTCCTGAGCGCCGTCGGCGGACGGAGCACCCTCAGCATGAGCCTGACCGAGGTCAAGCTCCGCCTTGGCGGGACGGACGGCCAGCCGGTCGATCTCCGCGTGCTCGAGGGCAACGATTCGAAGAACCTCAAGGTGCCGCGCGCGACGCTCCAGCCGGCGCCGTTCACGTTCACCCGCGCGGCCGGCCAGCCCGCCCGGCTGCGCATCCATCGCTTCGACGCGGATCTCGTCGCCGGGCTCAAGCGCGACGTCGTGCCGGCCCTCAAGGGCCGCAAGGATCCTCTCGTCCTCGACCTCCGCGACTGCCAGGACGGCGCGGTCGAGGAGGCGGCCAGGCTCGTCAACCTGTTCGTCCAGGCCGCCGACGCGGGATGGTTCGAGGGCCGCAGCGGCGTCAAGGAGCCGGTCTCGTGCCCGGCGGCCGCGGAGCTCGGGACGGTTCCCGTCGTCGTGTGGACCGGGCCCGGCACGGCCGGACCGGCCGAACTCGCGGCGGGCCTGCTCCGGGAGCTCCGTAAGATCAAGATCGTCGGTTACAAGACGGCCGGCCTGGTCGGTCGGACGACGCTCTTCCCGCTCAAGGATGACAGCGCGGTCGTGCTGACGTCCGGCATCTACGCGCTGCCCTCGGGCCGCAAGATCTGGGATGACGGACTCGTCCCGGACGATGCCATCCCGGCCGACAAGCTCAACGAAAAGACTTTCCTCGAACGAACGCTCCCTCTTCTGCCCAAGCGCTGACGGATGACGAAGAGGCGCCGGCCCAAAAAGCGCGAACCCTGGCCGGCTTTCACCCTCCTCACCGCGGTCCTCACGGTCGCCGCCGTCCTTGCCGGGCTCCTGCTCGACTACATCAGCGCCCAGCGGGGAGAGACGGCCTTCCTGTTCACCGCGGCCCCGAAGGGCGCGGCCGTGGCCGTCGAAAAGCGGGCTCCGGAGAAGCCGGTCGAACGGCCCGCTGAAAAGCCGGCGCCCAAGGCAGCGCCCAAGCCGGCGGCCAGGGCCTTCGACGAGGTCATCGCCGCGAGCCTGGCGTCCGCCGGCCTGTCCGAAGATTCCGTTCTTCCCCTCAAGGGACCGAAGGGACGGCCCCTGTTCGAGGTCGAGATCCCGGCCGAGCTCTACGAATCGGTCGGGCCCGCGGTCGAGAGGGCCCTCAAGGCCGAGGGCGTGCGCGTCCTGAGCAAGAAACGGACGCCCGGCGAAGAGAAGACGGAGGTCGTCTGGGCGCTGCGCCGGCCGGCCAAGCAGGACGCGTCGATCTCCTTCATCCTGCCGGTCGAGCCGTCCGTCGTGGTCGCGGAGAGGGAGCCGGCCGGCCGGAAGGGCCCGCGCGGCCAGGTCGCGATCATCATGGACGATATGGGGAACAGCCTGGAGACCCTCAACGAGCTCATCGCCCTGGGCCGGCCGATGACGATCGCGGTCCTCCCCTACAGCGCCCACGCCGCCGAGACGGCCCGCGTCGCCCACGAGCGCGGGCTCGAGGTCCTGCTCCATCTGCCCCTGGAATCGATCAACAACCACGAGGCCATGGCCAACACCGAGGGATTGATCATGGCCTTGATGACCGAGCCGGCGATCGTCGCCGCGTTCGAGGCCAGCTACGACCGCGTCCCCTTCGCCGTCGGCACGAACAACCACATGGGCTCGCGCTTCACGGCCGAGCGCGACCTGATGCGGGTCCTCCTGAAGCCGATCAAGGAGAGGGGGCTCTTTTTCGTCGACAGCCGGACGACAGCCAAGACCGTCGCCCTCGAGGAGGCCCAGCGCATGGGCATCCCGGCGACCCAGCGGGATGTCTTTCTCGACGCCGACGAGGACCGCGGCCGGATCAAGGGCCGGCTCATCGAGCTCCTGCAGAAGGCCCGCAAGAAGGGCCGGGCGGTCGGCATCTGCCATCCCTTCCCCGAGACGCTGGCCGTCCTCAAGTCGAGCCTGTTCCTCCTCGACTCGTACAACCTCGAGGCCGTCCCGGTCTCGAAGCTGGTTCGCTGAGCCGGAGCTGTATCAAAAATTTGTTGACACTTACTCATTTATGAGTAAGTATTTACTCAAAGTTGAGTAACCACGATGTTGGGCATTATTACCAAATCGAAAATTCGACAAAAAATCATCCTCCTGTTCGTCTATCACAAGGACAAGGAATTCTATCTCAGCGAGATCGCCCGTCAGGTCAAGACATCGGCCGGAACGGCCCAACGGGAGTTGAACAGGTTACGCAGGATGGACCTTCTGACATTCGGGAAGAAAGGCAACTTGAGCATCTATAAGCTCAATGCGGGGCATCCTCTGCTCAAAGAGGTTGAAAGCATCGTCCGCAAGACCCTCGGGATAGAGGTCGAGCTCAGAAAGGCGTTGACCGGCATAGGGGGCATCCGCTGGGCTTCCCATGCCAAAGGAACTCTCAAAGCGGACTCGGATATCGACCTGTTCATTATCGGCAGCATGAGCGAAGACGATGTCTACAACGCTGTGAGGACGGTCGAGGAGATATTGGGCCGCGAGATCAGCTATCACCTTTCCGCTGAGTCCGAATTCGCCAAAAGCTCAAAGGACGGATCCTTCTACAAAGAGATCGCCGACGGGCCGCTGATGCTGATAGGACGGGAAGATGAGCTCAGACAGCTCGCTGGATAAGCTCGTAAGGGAAGGAAAGCTCAGCAGGCGTGAGCGGCCGGCGCCGAGAACGGCTTGATGCTCTTGAGCTCTTTATCGATGAGCTTCCGCTCTTCTTCAATGTCGAAATGGCTCTGAAGATTGATCCAGAACTCCGGGGAATTGCCGAAAAACCGGGCAAACCGAAGGGCCGTGGCGGCGGAGATGCTCCGC
>JAPKZE010000186.1 GCA_026393955.1 Candidatus Aminicenantota bacterium | reverse complement strand
AAGCTCCCGTTAAGGGCGACGGCGACAAGGACCTCGACGAAGACGAGGACGAAAAGGACAAAGAGGATCTCGAAGACGGCTTTTCCGTCGAAGAAGAGCCCGAGTCCTATTGACCTGGCCTATTCATAAAAACGCCCCAGTTTTCTCTCTGTCTCTTATTTGGGGCGTTTTAACCCTTCGGGCGAACCGATCCGGCCCCATCTGCTTCGTTCTCGGGGTTCGCAGTACTGTGGAGTACAGCTTCACCCCTCGGGCCTCACATCTGGGGCCGCCTCGATTCGTGAATAGCCCAGGCTAGCCGGACCCGGCGGGGCCCGTCCGGCCCTTGAGGCCGGCCAGGATATTCAGCGCGTCGAGGGGGGTCAGAGACGCGAGGTCGAGGCCCTCGATCTCTTCCCGAAGCTCGCGTAAAAGGGCGTATTCCCGGTCCTCGGCGAAGAGCATCATCTGGCTGCGGTCCGCCGAGGCCCGGCCGCGGCGGGCCAGGCGCGGCTGGCCGGCCTCATCGAGCTCCTGCTTCTCGAGGTTGAAGAGGATTTCCCGGGCCCGGTCGATGACGTCCCGCGGGATGCCGGCCAGCTTGGCCACGTGGATGCCGTAGCTCCGGTCGGACGGGCCGGGCACGATCTTGCGCAGGAAGACGACCTCGTCCTTCCACTCCCGGACGGAGACGTGGTAGTTCTTGATGCGCGGCAGGGTCAGGGCCAGCTCGGTCAGCTCGTGGTAGTGCGTGGCGAAGAGGGTCTTGGGCCGGACGTCCTCGCGCTCGTGGAGCCGCTCGGCGATGGCCCAGGCCAAGCTCAGGCCGTCGAAGGTGCTCGTGCCCCGGCCGACCTCGTCGAGGAGGATGAGGCTGCGGGCCGTGGCGGTGTGGAGGATGGCGGCGGTCTCCAGCATCTCGACCATGAAGGTCGACTGCCCGACGCTCAGGAAATCCATGGCCCCGATGCGGGTGAAGACGCGGTCGACCAGGCCGATCCGGGCCGATTTGGCCGGGACGAAAGCGCCCATCTGGCCGAGAAGGACGATGAGCGCGGCCTGGCGCAGGAAGGTCGACTTGCCGCCCATGTTCGGCCCGGTGATGATGAGGATCTGGTTGGCGGCGGCGTCGAGCTCGAGGTCGTTGGGGATGAAAGGCTCGGCCTGGGTCGTCTCGATGACGGCGTGGCGGCCGGCCTCGATACGGAGGACGTCCCCGTCGTCGACCTCCGGACGGACGTAGCCGCGCCGGGCGGCGCATTCGGCCAGGGCGAGCAGGACGTCGAGGGCCGCGACGTCGGCCGCGATCCTCTGGAGGCGCGGGGTCTCGCGGGCCACGGCCTCGCGGACCTCCAGGAAGAGGCGCTGCTCGAGGACGCCGATGCGCTCCTCGGCGTGAAGGACCTTCTCCTCGTATTCCTTGAGCTCGGGCGTCAGGAAGCGTTCCGCATTGACCAGGGTCTGCTTGCGCATGTAGTCGGCGGGAACACGGGCCAGGTGCGGCTTGGTCACTTCGATGTAGTAGCCGAAGACCTTGTTGTAGCGCACCCGGAGCGAGCCGATGCCGGTCCGCTCCCGCTCGCGGCTCTCGAGCGCGGCGATGAAGCCCTTGCCGGAGCGGCTGACCGCGCGCAGGTCGTCGAGCTCGGCGTTCCAGCCGTCCCGGACGATACCGCCCTCGGTCAGCAGGAAGGCGGGCTCGTCGAGGATGGCCTTGTCGACGAGCCCGGCCACGTCGGCGGCGCTGTCCCAGCGGGCGGTCATGTCCCTGAAGAGAGGCGACGTGAAGGCTTGGATCTCGCGTTCGATGGCCGGCAGCGAGGCGAGCGAGCGCTTCAGGGCGACGAGGTCGCGCGGGTGGGCCGCGGCCAGGGCGATCTTGCCGACGAGGCGCTCCAGGTCGTGGACGCCCTTGAGGGTCTCCCGGATCTCGCGCCGGGCGATGGTCGCGCCGAGACCTTCGGTCACAGCGTCCTGGCGCTCCGCGATCGCGCCCACGTCGCGGAGCGGACGGAGAAGCCAGGCGCGGAGGAGCCGGCCGCCCGGCGCGGTCACGGTGAAATCGATGACGTCGAGGAGCGTCCCCTTGAGCTTGCCGTCGCGGAGGTTGCGCACGAGCTCGAGGTTGCGGACGGTCGCGGCGTCGAGGACCAGGTGGCCGCCCGCAGCGAGATAGGAGATACGGTGGACGAGGGCCAGGGAGTCCTGCCGGACCTTTTTGACGTAGGCGATGAGGGCCCCGGCCGCGGCCACGGCCCGGGGCTTGTCCTCGAGGCCGAAGCCGGCCAGGGACCGGACCCCGAAGTGCTCCAGGACGACGCGGGCCGCCTGGGGCGGGTCGAAGAGCCAGCCCTCGACGGGGCTCAGGGCGGCGCCGTTCGAGCCATCGAGGGCGATGACGCGGCGCAGGGCGTCCTCCGCGCCTTCCGGATAGAGGATCTCCTTGGGGCCGGCCTTGAAGATCTCGTCGGCGAGGAGCTTGACTTCGGCCCAGGGGCCCTCCAGGGTGCGGACCTCTCCGGTGGCCAGATCGACCAGGGCCATGCCCCAGCCGTCCTCCGTCAGGGCCAGCGAGACCAGGAACGTGCTCTCCTTGGCCTCCTCGGACTCGATCTCGACGGCCGTGCCCGGCGTCAGGACCTTGATGACCTCGCGCCGGACGACGCCCTTGGCCGTCTTGGGGTCCTCGACCTGCTCGCAGATGGCCACTTTGAAGCCCTGGCGCAGGAGCTTGGGCAGGTAGGAAGCGACGGCGTGATAGGGGACGCCGCACATCGGCACCTTCTGCCGCGAGGTCAGGGCGATGTCGAGGACGGGCGCGGCCGTCTTGGCGTCCTCGTAGAACATCTCGTAGAAATCGCCCAGGCGGTAGAACAGCAGGGCGTCGGGGTGGAGCTCTTTGATGCGGAAATACTGCTCCATCATCGGGGTCAGGGAGGTTTCGTTGGCCATCGGCGAACCCTCACTATACCCACGCCCCTCCCCTTTTGCAAGATTGACACTCGCGGGCGCGCTGGTGTAATCTCGGGGGCGTGAACCTCCCCAACTATCTGAGCTTGGCCCGCATTCTGGCCATTCCGGCCATGGTCGCGGTCATGCTCACGAACTTCCAGGGGCGCGACCTCGTGGCCTGCATCATCTTCACGTTCGCCTCGATCACCGACTGGCTGGACGGCTGGCTGGCCCGCAAGAAAGGGCTGGTCACCGTGCTCGGCCAGCTCCTCGACCCGACGGCCGACAAGCTCCTTATCGCTTCGGCCCTCATCTGCCTCGTCGAGCTCGGCCGCGTCCCCGCCTGGGTGGCTTGCATCATCATCGGCCGGGAGATCGCCGTGACCGGGTTCCGGGCCATGGCCTCATCCAAGGGGGTCAACATCCCGGCTTCGGCCTTCGGCAAGGCCAAGATGGGCAGCGAATCCTGGATCATCGGGGCCATCGTGCTGGGCCCGATCTACCTGGGGAAGTTCTACATCGTGGCCAGGATCGGGCTGTGGCTCGTCCTGGCCCTGGCCATCGTCTCCGCCGTCCAGTATTTCGTCCGCTTCGGCCCGCGGATCATCTCACAGCCCGCCGAATAGGGCGGCCTTCGCCTTCTCCGCCCCCTCCCAGTTCTCGACGTTGTGGACAGCCGGCACCTTGGGCCAGCCCCTGGCGATGCGCTTGACCAGGCCGGCCAGAACCTTGCCCGGCCCGCACTCGACGCAGGCCTCGATCCCGAGCCCGTTCATCGCGGCCATGGACTTCGACCAGAGGACGGATCGGCTGACCTGCCGCTTGAGGGCGTCCCGGGCCTCTTGGCCCGTCCGGATGACCTTGGCGTCGACGTTGGTGATGATCGGGAATCGAGGGTCGGCGAAGGCCGTCGCGTCGAGGTCGGCCGCCAGCCTCTCTTCGGCCGGCTGCATCAGCCGGGAATGAAAGGGCGCGCTGACCGGCAGCAGGACCGACTTGGGCGCCTGGATCAGGGCCAGCGCCTCCTCGACGGCCGCCTTGTCGCCCGAAATGACGATCTGGTCGTCGCTGTTCCAATTGGCGATCTCGACGACGCCCGCGCGCACCTCCGCCAAGCGGCGCTCGATCACGTCGCCCGGGACGCCGAGGACCGCGGCCATGCCGCCGACGCCGACGGGCACGGCCTCCTGCATGTAGCGGCCCCGCTTGTGGACGAGGACGACGGCGTCCTCGAACCGGAGCACGCCGGCCGCGACGAGGGCCGAATACTCGCCCAGGCTGTGGCCCGCGGCCGCCGCGGGATCGCGGCCGAGCAGCCGGCAGGCAGCCGTGCTGACGACGAGGAGGGCCGGCTGGGTGTTCCGGGTCAGGCGCAGCTCGTCCTCCGGGCCCTCGAAGCAGATCTTCGAGATGGAGTAGCCGAGGGCCTCGTCGGCCCGGTCGAAGAGCGCCCGGGCTTCCGGCGACCTCTCATAGAGGTCCCGGCCCATGCCGACGGTCTGCGACCCTTGTCCGGGAAAGAGATAGGCGATGGTCATTTCAGGCAGTCCTTTTTGATCTGGATCTCGGTCGACTTCCTCAGGTCGCGGACCCAGGCAGCGGTCTGCTGGACCCGCCGTTCATCGCGGAGCCTGGCATCGATCGTCTCGGCGACCCGGTCGAGGGGCTCCGCCGCCGCGCCGAGCCGGGCCTGCTCGGGAACGTAGATGTCGCGGTAGTACCGCTCGACCTCCGTGACCGAGACGGGGATCGACTGGCTGAAGCGCAGGGCCAGGGCCCGGTCGAACAGGATCCGGTCCTCGAGGTAGGGCTCGAGGTCCTTGGCGACGAGACCGAACCGGGCCAGCCGGGCCTTGAACGCGTCCTCGCCGAGGGTCTGGCGCAGGCCGGCGAGAGCGGCGGCGAGCTCGTCCTTGCTCACCGCCCGGACCTCGCGGGCCAGGTCCAGGACGATCTTCCGGTCGATGAGCGCGTCCAGGGCCGCCAGCCTCGCGTCCCCTCCGGCCTCGGCCGCCGGGCCCCCCGCCAGGCCGAACGCGACGGCGACCTCGACGTCGAGGCGGGTGATGATCTGGCCGTTGACGACGGCGACCACGCAATTGACCGTCTGGGCCGGCGCGGCGGCCGCCGCCAGAAGCATGAGGAGCAGGATCCTCTTCGTCATGGTCGTCACCGCCTCGCTAGAAGATGTTGCCGATGGTCAGGAAGATGAGTGGGTGCCCCTTGCGGTCCTGGGCGTCGAAGCCCCACAGCTTCCAGGCGATCTCCAGCCGGACGGGCCCGAGCGGCGTCCGGTAGCGGATGCCGGCCCCGGCGGCGCCGAGCAGATCGAAGGGCTGGAAATCCTGGAGCTTCTCGTAAACGTTGCCGAGGTCGAAGAACGAGGCCAGCCGGAACGCCTTCCAGGCCGGGAACGGGGCGAAGGCGAGCTCGGTGTTGATGAGGAAGACGGCCTCTCCGCCGTAAGGATTGAGCGTCGTCGGATCGAGGGGCCCGAGCATCTCGAACTCCTCGCCCCGGAAGGTGTTGCTGCCGCCGGCGAAGAAGCGCTCCGGCAGGTGGATCAGGCCGTTCCCCAGCCCGAGCCGGGACATCAGGCTGAAGTTCAGGAGCGAGGTGAGCGGCCGGAAATACTGGCCCTTGAGGAAGATCTTCTGATAGTCCGACTCCGTGCCGAACAGGGGCAGGCCCAGCTCGCCGATGCTGCTGAAGAAATAGCCCCGGGTCGGGTTCAGGGTGTCGTCCCGCCGCTCCCAGCTCATGCTCACCGAGAACAAGGCCCCCGAATAGGGCAGGAAAAAGCGGTCGATGTCCGGCGGCGGGTCGTCGATACCGACGTCGGGGAGGGCCGTCCGCGTCAGGCTGATCGATCCGATCAGGAGGCGGGACCGGCCCAGGCCCTTGACCACGCTGAAGCTGACGCCGCGGCGGTCGAGGGTGAAGCTCTCCCGCATCTCGCGCTCGGCCCAAGCCTGCAAGGTCGTCGGCATGGCCCAGCCGAAGAGATAGGACTGGTTCCAGGAGGCGACCGCCCGCCGCTCGACCGTGCTGATCTGGCCGAGCAGGCCCACCTGGGCACCGAGCCCAAAGACGTTGTTGCGGATGTACTCGCCGGTGCCCCGGGGCCGGAAATCGTTGGGCCAGTCGGCCAGGGAGCCGCTGACGGGGTTCAGCGTATGGAATCCGAGCCCGAGCCCGGTGTAGTTCCTCTCCCCTTCGCGGACCGTGACGACGACCACCTCTTCCTCCGGGCTCGTGCCGACCTCTTCGACGCGGACCTCGGAAAAGATGCCGAGCGTCTCCAGCCGCCGCTTGGACTCCTGGATGCCCGCATAGTCGGCCTCGCCGCCCTTTCCGACGCGGAGCTCGCGGCGGATGACCGTGTTCCGCGTCACCCGGTTCCCGGTGACGAAAACGTCCCGGACGGTGACCGGGCGGCCCTCCGTGATCTCGTAGACGAGCGAGACCCGGTTCTCCGGCGAGCGCTCGACGCGGGAGACGACCTCGGTGCCGCGCACGCCGCGGTTGAGATAGATCGTCTCGATCACTCCGACGTCCCTCTGGACGTTGGGCGGGAAGTAGGGGCCGCCCGCCCGGCTGACGATCTCCCCGGCCAGCGCCTCCGCGGTGACGAGCGTCGCGCCTTCGATGCGGATGGCCTCGATCGTGGACTTCGGCCCTTCCTCGATCTCGAAGACCGCCCGGACGCCCGCGGCCTCTTTGACGAGATCGAGCCGGACCCGGACACCGGGGAAGCCGTTCTCCTTGTAGAGGCTCTCGAGGTCCCGGGGGACGGAGAAGAGCCGGTCGTAGCTGATAAAGGCGAAGAGCGGGACGCCCTTGGTGACGGCCAGCCGGTTCTTCAGGTCGAGGCTCGAGAAGGCGGCGTTGCCGCGGAAATCGACGCCGACGACCTTGTATTTCTCCCCCGGCGCGACGTCGTGGACGATCCGCATCTCGTCCCGCCCTTTCTCGACCCGGCTTTGGACGGTCGCATACACATAGCCCTGCCGGCGGACATGGTTGAGGATCCGGGCTTCGCCCTCGGCCAGGCCCCACGACTCGAAGACGCGCTCCTCCCAGATCGGGTTGAGGAGACGGGCCGGCACCTTGGCTCCGTTGACCACGATGGTCACCTTCTCGTGGGGCAGGATCTCGACGACGAGGTCGACCCGGCGGTTCTGCTCGTCGAAGCTCTCACCGGTCAGGAGGATCTCGGCCCGGCGGTAGCCGGCCCCGTCCAACCCCTGCAAGAGGGCCGCGAAATCCGCGGCCAGACGGTCCGGCACGTAGACGTCCCCGACCCGGCTCTTCATCTTCTTGAGGAGGGCCCGTTCGGGGATCTCGGCCTTCCATTCGACCTCGAGCCCGCCGATCCGGAAGCTCTTCCAGTCGAGCGCCCGGAACACGAGGTCGGCCGTCGAGGCGCCTTCCTTCTTTCGGACATCGCACGTGACCACGGCGTCGAAGTACCCTTCCCGCCGCAGCCCCTCCCGCATCTCCGTGATGGCCTCGGGGAGCCGGTCCTCGCGGAGATAGGCGCCGGGCCTCTGGGCGGTCAGACCCTCCAGAAGCCGGGTCTTCGACACCCGGGGTCCCTTGAACCGGACGGCGTCGATGAAGACGTTGCGGACCAGGTCGAACGCGAGCTCGATCCGGTCCTCGCCCTGCTTCGTGACCCGGACATCGGCGAACAGGCCGGTCCGGAATATCTGTTTGACGGCCCGGTCGACGAGCCGCGGCGAGAAGGCGTCGCCCGGCCGGATGGGGATGAGGTCGAGGAGTCCCGCGCCGCCCGGCTGACCGTCGACCCGGACGATGACGCGCTCCACGACCGCGGCGGCCTGGGCCGCGACGTCCTGGGCCGCTGCCGTCCGCAGGCCGGCCAAGACCAGGACGGCGGCCAGGGCCAGGACCGGCCCGGTCCGGCGGGCCCGGCCCCGCGTCCTAGAAGCGCTTGCGGAACTTGACATCGAAACCCAGCCTTCCCCGGTCGTCCCGCCCGCCCACCAGCGAGAATCTCCGGCTGATATCCCATTCCATGCGGAAGATGGGGACCTCGTCGATCTCGGCCCTGACGCTCGAGCTGGCCAGGACCGTCGAATAGAGGAACAACAGGTTCTTGGAGACCTTCTTGCCCACCGT
Organism: Candidatus Aminicenantota bacterium; assembly: GCA_026393955.1. Lineage (GTDB taxonomy): Bacteria > Acidobacteriota > Aminicenantia > Aminicenantales > Saccharicenantaceae > RBG-16-66-30. Next base: position 878 of record JAPKZE010000186.1, on the reverse strand, counting down.
GATCCGGGCCGCGACCCCGCCCTGGCCGCCCCGCGGCAGGTAGGGATCGATGCGCAGGCGGTCCAGGGAGAACACGCTGCCGGTCCCCTTCTTGGCCAGATCGGCGATCTGGTAGGTCAGCAGGGAGGCGGTGTTGACGGCGGTGCTGCGGTCGCCCGAGTAGGAATAGTACATCCGCTGGAACGACTCGCCCAGGGCCAGGAGCGACAGGATCTCGTCGGGGGGCAGCGGCGGCGAGGAGCTGAATTGCGGGTTGAGGCGGCTGACGGGCCCGCTCAGGTCGAGGGTCACGCGGTAATCCTTGACGTAGGACTCGCCCCGGAAATCGAGGAAGGGCTCCGCGTTCACGGGATCGGTGAAGCTCAGGCGGCCGCGGATGACGCGGAACTCCCGGTCCTGGAAATAGAAGCCGCCGCTGATGATGTTGATGTCGCCGAGGAGCACCGGGGCGTCGAAGGCGCCGACCGCCGTCAGGTTGAACCGGGCGTTGAACCGGCCCAGGGAGTTCTCGATGGACACGTTGTCGTCGGCCCGGAGGCGGAGGTTGAGCGACATGCCGTCGAAGAACGAAGGCCCCGGCGTCTCGGTCGGGGTTTGCGAGGAGAAGCCGAAGGCCTCGTAGATCTCGCGCCGGTAGCTCAGCCGCTTGAACAGGATCTCCCCTTCCGTGACGAAGCGCTTCGGCTCCTTGAGGATGCGGACCGTCATATCGGCCTGGGCCCGCATCCTCTCCATCGGCGAAAGGACCATGTCCCGACCCTCGAACGTCAGGTCCATCGTCGCGATCCCCCCCTCGCCGATGCCGACCCGGCCGGAGCCGGTGAGCGGGCCGCCGCCGAGCTTCCCCGCGAGCGAGGTGATGCTCAGGGCGCCGTCCT
>JAPKZE010000352.1 GCA_026393955.1 Candidatus Aminicenantota bacterium | reverse complement strand
AGCCCGCCTCCGACTTTACATGCCGATCGAGATACTCCGGCCGCCGTTACCGAACCGGGGGTTGACCACCTGGCTCCGGGTGGAGCCGAAGGAGAAATTGAAGCCGACGGACAGGGAGTAATTGTATCCGGTGGCCAGCTGTTTTTGGCGGAGCAGGATCTCCTCGTACGAGGCCCCGCCGGCGGGCAGCGAGAGCTGGTCGTGGATCTGGGCATAGCTCGCGTCGACCTCGAAGCTCAGGCCCCGCCAGATGCGGATGTCGAGCTCCGTCTCAAGTTCGAAGCGGTTCTTGCTGAAGTCGTGGAAGTAATGGGAGCCCTCGAGCCGGATCGTGGCGTTGCCCCACGGCCGGACGACCTCGTAGGCGCAGGTCAAGGCCCCCTGCAGGAGGTTCTCGGAGGTCTTGAAATAGATCGTCTCCTCGATGTAGCGGGCGTGGGTGAAACCGAGCCGGTAGAGGAACCGGAACTGCTTTTTGGTATGTTCGGAGTAGGGGAAGACGTTGAACTCGACGGCCGGGGCGACCGTGAAGCCCAGATCGAGATTGGCGTACGTCGAGGATTCGGCCTCGGCGTAGCCGCCGGCGGACCAGTGCTCCCCCAGGCTCTTGACGACCAGGCCCGAGGCCCCGAAGCCGTGGGCCGTGCTGTCGTAGGTCGTGCCGTCGCCGAAGTCGAACCACGTATCGTTCTGGTTGTAGTAGACGGAGGTCTGGACCTTGAGCTCGGGCCGGACCCGGTTGGCCGAGAAGGAGGCGAAATACGAGCCGCTCCGGTACTGCGTCTCGCCCATGAGGAAGGCGTTGCCGCTCAGGCTGAAGATCCAGGAGTTCCACGGGTCGTTGACCGCGGTCGGCTTGGTCTCGTCGAGGAACCGGACCGTGAGGTCCCGGGCGACGGGAGTCTTGGCGGCGTAACGCAGCAGGCCGAGCTTGATCGTCCCGGCCAGGCCGCGCCCGATGTCCTCCGGCCCGGCGCCCGGTTCCGGCGTGTAAGTCAGGGAATTATCATCGCCCCGGAACTCCCCGAGGCCGGTGAAGATGAGGCCGAACGTCCCGCTCCCGGGAGGCCCCTGGGGCGAGACGACGACGTGGACTTGGGCGGCCGCGAGCTCGGGCACGAATTCGACGAATGGGATCTCTTTTCGGAGCAGCTCGACGTCCCCTCCCGGCCAGTCGACGAAGACCCGCGGCCGGGGAGGCGGAGGAGCGCCCGGCCCGGGCGGGGGTGCCTGGGCGGCGGCCAGGCCGGCCAGGCCGGCCAGCGTCAGGAGGAGGGCGGCGAGGGTTTTGCGGGGATGTCTCACGGTCGTCTCCTGTCCCTCTAGTGGATCTCGATGTGCATGCCGCCGCTGCCGGACGTCCCGAAGCGGGGATTGATGACGTTGGTGAAGATGGAGCCGAACTGGAACTGGAAGCCCACGGCGAAGAAATAGTTGTCGGTCATGGGCAGCTCGTAGAGGCGCAGGAGCATCTCCTCGTAGGTCGGCTCGCGGGCGATGAGCGAGAGCTGGTCGTGGACCCAGGAATAGCCCCCGAGGCAGTAGACGCTGAAGCCTTTGTAGAGCCGGAGGTTGAGGATGCTGAACAGGTCGATGTGGTACTTGCTGAAGTCGTGGAGATAGTTCGCGCCCTCGGCGCTCAGGCTGACCGTGCCGAACTTCTCGCGGAGGTCGAGGGTCAGCGACAGCTCCTCCTGGAAAAGGGTCTCCTGGGTCTTGCCGTAGATCGTCTCTTCCCGGTACCTGACGGGTTCCACAGACAACGTGTAGAGGGCCCGGAGCTGCCGGCGGGTGGACTGGGAATACGGAAAGAAATCGTACTCGATGGCCGGGCCGACGCTCAGGCCCAGGTCGATGTTGCTGAAGAGCGAGGATTCGACCTGGGCATTGGCCCCGACCGACCAGTGCTCGCCGAGGCTCAGAACGTAGAGGCCGGTCGCGCTCCAGCTCTCGGTCGTTCCGGTGATCGTGTCCCCGTCAACCTCAAATTTCTGGTACGAGCGGTCGGCCGTCAGGCCGAGGCGGACCTTCGAAGCCGGCGTGACCCGGTTGGCCGAGAGGGAAACGCCGCCCATCCGGTCCAGATAGCTCTCCTCGCCCGAGAACCGGCCCTCACCCGAGAGGCTGAAGAGCCAGTAGTTCCATCGGTCCCGGCCTGCGGCGGGCTTTTCCGGGGGGGCGTAATCGACGGCGATCCGGCCGGCGATGGGCGTCCGGGCGACGAAGCTCATCAGGCCCAGCTTCAGGGCCTTGACCAGGCCGCGGCGGACGTCGTCGTCGGTGTCGGTCTTGGAGGAATAATACTTCTGGAGGTCCTTGGCGTCCTTGCAGTCGCCCTGGCCGATAAAAGTGATCGTGTATTCGACGCCCCCGCCGCCGGTCGTCTGGGTGGTGATCAGGATGTGCACCTGGGCTTCGAGGCGGTCCCGGACGTAGTTGACGAAGGTGATCTCCGTCTTGATGTACTCGGTGTCGCAGAAGTCGCAGTCGAGGAAGACCTTGACGGCGGTTTTCTTCAGCTCGTCGATGCCGGCCTGGCCCGGCGGGGCCGGGGGGGTCTGCGCCGCGGCGAAGGACGCCAGGCCCAAGGCCAAAGCGACGAGGACATTCAGGGTCTTTCGCATGCGCCAGCTCCTTCCCGGTCCCGGGCGGTCCCGCGGCGGCGCGGGTTCATATGCCGGGATTCAGCAACTTACGTGCCATAAAAAAAAGGCCCGCCCGCCAGGGGGACGGCGGAACACTCCCGTCGGCTTTAATACGGCGGAGCGTAAAGAATAGTTACGGGCCTAGAAAAAATAATACGCCGCGAAGAGGACCCGGACGTTCCGGACGAAGGCGGCGTCCGCAGCCTTGCCGTAGGCGTCGGTCGTTCCGTACGAGGCCGCGGTCAGCTCGATCTCGCCGGCGAAGCGCATCTTGCCGATGTTGTAGAGAAGGCGCGGCGACAGCCGGTAGAGCTCGTCGATGTTCGGGCCGCGGGCGTAGTTCGCCCCGGTGATCGGGTCGGGCGCGCCCAGGTTCCTGGAATAGCCGGCGAACAGCCCGGCCTGCCACGGCGCGCCGTTGGTCATGATCTCCGACCAGAGGGAGACGATGTCGGTCGGCGTGTAGGCCCAGTCCTGGCGGACCTCGTCGACGACGTTCTGGACGCCGTAGCCGCCGAGCATGGTCATGTGGTGGAGATTCTGGCCCCAGACCGCTTCGGCCTTCCAGGTCCACTTGGCCCATTTCTGCTTGAAGAAGGCCATGGCCGCGAGACTGGTCACCGATTCGTCCGTCGCGTAGCCGGCCGACGTGACGATCCGCGGCGCGATGGTCATGACGTCG
>JAPKZE010000184.1 GCA_026393955.1 Candidatus Aminicenantota bacterium | reverse complement strand
TGGAGGAGCCCGTCTGGACAGTCACCGAGACCGTGCCGGATTTCGTCGAGTCCGAGGCGGCGGTCGCCGTGATGGTCACGGTCGCGGGATTGGGCACGTTTGTCGGGGCAACATAGACGCCTTCCAGGGAGATTAGCCCGTAGACGGAGTCTCCTCCCCGGACGCCGTTGACCTTCCACAAGACCGTCTGGTCGGCGGAATCGGCGATCGTGGCCGTGAACGGTTGGGTGGCCCCCCTCGAGACCGTCGCTGAACCGGGCGCGATCGTGACCTTCGAGGTGGTGGGCGGAGTGGTCCCTCCGTTGTCACTCGACGCGCCGCAAGCCGCGGCCAGGATGGCCAGCGAGAACAGCACGGACAGGCGATAGATAGTCCCTCGCATGGTGACTCCCTTTCAGCCATCTATGATACTCCCGGGCCCGAAAGAATCGAAATCCCAGGGAGCGGCCGCCGCGTCAGCGGTCGACGCGCCGCACGGGGCTGACGACCTGGAATTCGCGCTCCAGGCGCCGGCCCTCGTCGTCCATCAGCACGAGCCGGTGCGGACCCGGCTCGGGCGCGGCCGCGATCTGGTGGAACACCCGCGTCGAGGCAATATAGCGGCCGTCGAGGTGCCAGTGGATGGTCGCCCCGCCCTCGCGGTGGACGGCCTCGAAGACGACCTCGCCCATCTTCCCGTCGAGGCCGACCGGGACGTAGACCGACATGTCCGGCTCCGGGTAAACGAGGCTCATGACCCTGGACCCGCGCTCGCCCGCCGCGCCGCCGCAATCGCTCCGCAGCGGCGGCAGGGGCCGGTAATCGGCGTGCTCGGCCCGGTAGTAATACTCCTGGATCGGCGGCAGGACGAACCAGGCCTCGTGCCGCATCCGGTCGACCGGCTCGCAGCGGCTGTCGACCCGGAAGCGCCCCGAAGCATCGAGGTGGACCATCTGGTGGAAGCCGCACATCCGGTCGAACCGGCTCTCCTCGGGCACCGTCACCGTCTCCGCCGGGCAGAGGTCCGTCGCCAGAAAGCCCGAATCGCGGCAGACCCGGACCTCCTTGAATCCCGACGGCGGGCGGACGATCTCGCCGCCGCCGTCCACCGCGCTGAGGAGGTCGAACAGGACCGGGGCCGCGGCCCCGAGGCCTGTCAGCCCCGGCCGGCCTTCCCCGTCCGCGTTCCCGGCCCAGACCCCGATCGTGTAGTTGGGCGTGACGCCGACGGCCCAGGCGTCCCGCAGGCCGAAGCTCGTGCCCGTCTTCCAGGCCATCCATTTCGACGAGCTGAAATTCCGCCAGAAGCCCTCCTCGTCGGGCCGGTTGACCGCCGTCAGGGCCTGCAGCGTGAGATAGGCCGAGGCCGCGCCGAGCTCCCTCATCTTCGACGGGACCTGCGGCTCGTCCCGGAGCAACCGGACCTCCAGCCCTCCGTTCGGGGCGTTCGACGCGAGCTCGGCCATCTTCGCGTAGAGCGCCGCGACCTCCTGGAGCTCGCCCTCGGCACCGCCGAGGACGAGGGTCAGCCCGTAGTCTTCGGGCGGCCGGTCGAGGGTCGTCATCCCCCACTGCCGCAGCCGGTTCTCGAACCGCGGGATGCCGAAATCGCGAAGCTCGCGCACGGCCGGCACGTTGAGCGACCAGGCCAGCGCGGCCCGGGCCGGCACGGCGCCGCGAAAGCGGCGGTCGAAGTTCTCCGGCTTGAAGCCCTCGAAGCGGGCCGGCGTGTCGGGGACGAGCATCCCCGGCGCGAGACCGCCTTCCTTGAGCATCGAGGCGTAGAGGAACGGCTTGAGGATGCTGCCGGTGCTGCGCCGGCTCCGCACGATATCCACGTTCTGGCCGTGGGCCTCGCGCCGGTCGAGCCCGACGTTGCCCACGTAGGCCACGACGGCCGCCCTCCGGTTGTCGATGAGGATGGCGGCCGCGTTCCGGATGCCGCGGCCGGCCAGGCGGGCGCCGTGCTGTTCGACGATCCGGCTGGCCGTCCGCTGCAGGTCGGCGGCGATGAAGGAGCGGAACGGCGAGGACGCGCCGGGCCGGGCGGCCAGCGTCTCGAGCAGGTGCGGCGCGTCGCGCGGCAGGGCGCGCAGGCGGTCGGGCATGGGCTCGGCCTGGGCCAGCCGGCACTCCAGGGCGGCGATCGTCCCCCGGTCCCGGAGCTTTTCGAGGAGGCCGTCGCGCTTGCCGCGCAACCGGACCCGCCCCGTCGCGGAAGTCGTGAGCCCCGGGTCGTTCGGCAGGACGGCCAAAAAGGCCGCCTCGGCCCAGCTCAGCTCGTCGGGGCTCCGGCCGAAGTAGAGCCACGAGGCCGCGTCGAGGCCGACGACGTTGCCGCCGAACGGCGCATG
>JAPKZE010000138.1 GCA_026393955.1 Candidatus Aminicenantota bacterium | reverse complement strand
ACCGGAAGGATCTGGTCCTGGGCGTCGTCTACGGCATCCTGGCCATGTTCTTTGTGGCTTTCGGCATCGTCATGGTCAAGCCCGTGCTGGGCTCGGTCTCGGTCTTCTGGGCCACCTTCGTCCGCATCGCCGGCGGCGCCGCCGCCCTGGCCGTCCTCGTCCCGTTCCTGCGGAACCGGCGGGCCATCCTCTCGCCCCTCTTCGACCGCCGCAACTGGAAGGCTCTCCTTCCTGCGTCCTTCTTCGGCTCCTACCTCTCGCTCATCCTGTGGATGGGCGGCATGAAGTACGCCAAGGCCTCGGTCGCCTCCGTCCTCAATCAGCTCAACACCATCTTCATCGTCATCATCGCCGCGGTCTTCCTCAAAGAAAAGCTGACGGGCTGGAAGCTGCTGGCCGTCGCCCTGGCCTTCATCGGGGCCTATCTGGCCTCGATGCCGTTCTGAAAAGAATGGGGACACGTACCTTCGGTACATGTCCCCGGGTAAGAGGCGTTTCTACTTCGCCGGAGCGGCCAGATTGACGTCGGCCCAGAACGCGTGCTTGGAGTAGCGCTTGTCGTGGGTGAAGGCGGCAAATGAGCCGCCGTCGCCTTCCCCTTGTCCCGAAGTGTCGCTGAAGCCGGAGTCCGATGAGCCCGCCGACGCTCGGGCCGTGGAGCCCGAGCTGGCCCGGCCGGCCATGATGCTCTTCATGATCTCGTTGGTCATGCCGCCCCACTCGAAGCCGACCTTGATGGCGCTCCCGGGCTGGGCAGCGGCGTCGATGCGGCTGAGAGGGATCTTGAACTCGTAGATCCCCGCCTGGCCTCTCATCGTCGATCGGAAGAGGGCCGGTTCGGGCTTGGCCTCGGTCCCCGCGGACGCCCCCTTCTTGGCGGCGACGGGCTCTTCGATGAAAACGGTGTAGCTCTTCTGCTTGCGGATCTCGGCTCTCTTCTCCTCGGTCACGACCTCGCCCTTCTTCTCGAGGGAGGCGATGAGCTCGTCCGGGGTCAGCGTCTTCTGCATGAACAGGATGCCCGCGTCCTTGCTCTTCTTCGCCCCGGCGTTGACATAGATCTTCATGCCGGTGTAGAGGATCGTCGAGCGGGCCACCTCGTCGCCGAGGACCATGACGATATACAGGTTCTGGCCGTCGTTCTTCAGCGCGTACTTGCCGCCCGAGGCCTTGTCGGTGGCGGGGGTCACATCGTTCCATTCCGGGATCGCGCCGTCGATGATCACGGGGGCGGACGCCCAGACGCTCTCGACGACCGTGTCCTTGGCCGCCGCGGGCAGCGACAGGCCCACGAGCGCCGCGATGATCAGGCCGAATGCGCATCTCTTGAACGTCATATCGTCCTCCTCGGGCCGCCGGGGCCCTGAAATATCGTGTTCAATTTCTTGAATTATAGCACATTCCGTCACGCCGTCCGGTCCCAGGCTTCGAACACGGCGGCCACGTTCTCCGGCCGCGCGCCGATGCCGAACTCGCACTGGGCGATGCACCCGCCCTCGCGCCAGAGGGCCCGCCGGACCCGCCGAACGGCCGCCCCGACGTCCGCCGGTGTTCCGTAGGGCAGGAGATGCTGCCGGTCGACCTCGCCCCAGAACACGAGCTTCCCGGCGAACTCGCGGCCAATCGCCTCGATGTCCATGGTGAAGAGCTGGGCGTTGAGGGCGTCCAGACCGATCTCGACGAGGTCCGGCAGGATGGCGGCGATATGCCCGTCGGAATGCATGAAGGCGTACTTGCCGTGCCGGTGGGCGATCTCGACGTAGTCGCGGTAGAGCGGCTTGAAGAGCTCCCTCCAGAGGGCCGGCGAGATGAGGAGCCCGTTCTGCCCGCCCCAGTCGTCGGCGAAGACGAGGGCGTCGACGTCCGTCCGGGCCCAGAGCTCCATCTCCTCCCGAAAGAACGCGTGGACCTTGGCCATGAGCCCGGCCAGCCCCTCGGGCCGCTCGGCCAGGTCCATATAGAGGTTCTCCGGGCCGCGCAGGAACTGGATGAGCTCGAACGGCCGGGACCAGGTCTTGCCCAGGACGAACGCCTCCGCATCCGCGCAGAACCCGTCGACCTTGGCCGTGTCGACGGTCAGTCTCTCGGCGGGGACCCGGATCCGATCGACGCCCGCCCAGCTCGTGAGGACGGGGTCCTTGACCTGGCCGATGATGCCGGCCTGCTTGTTCTCGAAGCGGCAGCCCCACTCGTCGACGAAAAGGCCGGGCTCGTATTCCTGGCCCTGCGTCTTCAGCGGCTCCCGCAGGAAGGCCGGACAGGTGACGATATCGTCGGGGAAGCGCTCGCGGATGGACGCGAGCTCGGCCGGCCAGGTCCTCTCGGCCCAGGGCAGGAGCCAGAGTTGGCGCGGCACCCGCGCCGGGGAGCGGAATTCGAGGCTGTCGACGACGAGACGGCGCGAGGTCATCAGGCGGCGAGGAGCCGGCCGATCTCCTCGACGGCCGAGGCGGCGTCCGGGGCGTAGCCGCGGGCGCGGATCTGTTCGGCGTAGTCGCGGGTCACGGGCGCCCCGCCGATGACGACGGGAACGTCAAGCCCGGCCTTCTCGACGGCTTCGACGATGGCTTTCATCTGGACCATGGTCGTCGTCAGCAGGGCGGACAGGGCGATGACCCCGGCCCCGCTCGTCTTGGCCGCCTCGATGTACTTTTCCGCCGCGACGTCGACGCCGAGGTCGATGATCTTGTAGCCGTTGCCGCGGAGCATCATGGACACGAGGTTCTTGCCGATGTCGTGGAGATCGCCCTTGACCGTGCCGATGACCACGACGCCGCGGGGCTTGATCCCGGCCTTGGCCAGATGGGGCTCGAGCTTTGTCATCCCGGCGTTCATGGCCCGGGCGGCGACAAGGACCTCGGGGATGAAGACCTCGTTGGCCTTGAACTGGACGCCGAGGCGTTCCATCCCGGGGATGAGCCCCTCGTTCAGGATGGTTCCCGCCGGCACGCCGGCGGCCAGGGCCTGGTCGACGAGCGATTCGATCTCGGCCTTTCTCCCGGCCATCAGGGCTTCCTGCATCGCTTTAAGCATCTCGTCTCTCCTCACCGAAAATACGCGGCCATGCGGCCTATGTCCTTTTAATAAACGAAGGGAAAACTGACATAGAAGTGCCAGACGGAGTTCCTGAGCGCCCCGGAGGGCGCGGCGGTCCTGAGGACGTCGACGAAGCCGTGCTCGTAGCGGCCGTGGAGGACGAGCCCCACGCCCCGCCGCGGCTTGGCGACCGTCCAGGAGCCTTCGACGACCAGCCCGAAGTCGGTCTTGTTGTACTGCTCGGTGACCTCGCGGGAGAAGCTCACCGTCTCCCCCGTCTCGAGCTCGGACCGGAAGCTCTCCTTGGCCGAAATGAGGACGCCGAGGTACGGACCCGCCCCGATCTCGAACCGGCCCATCCGGTACTTGAGGAGGATGGGGACGTCGACATAGTCCAAGGCCAGCTCCGAGGCGGACGGGTCCTCGAAGGCCGGGTCGAGCGCCGGTTCCCCGGTCGTGTCGAAGGGGATGCCGGAGATGCCCCTGCGGAAGAAGGGCGTGATCTCGGGCACGAGCGAGAGCTTGTCGTTCAGCCGGATCGTCGCCGAGAGCCCGACATTGAAGCCGCCGGTCCGGCCGGCCTCTTCCGGGGACCCCGTCAGGTAGGAGAAGTTCAGTCCGAGTTTCAGGCTGAAATAGAGCTTCTCCGTCGCGGCCTTGTCCCCGGCGATCTGGGCGACGATCGACGATTGGGCCCGGGCCGTGAGCGGGGCGAGGGCGGCGAGGAGGACCAGGGCCGCGAGCGTTCTTTTCATAAGGACGATAGGATATCCCAAGGTCCCCGCTTTTTCAAGCCGGGAAATTCTGTTCAAGCGGCCTCGAAAACTGATAGAATGGGGCCGCAGGGCGGGCCATGAGAAAGCTCAAGGTTGGAGTCGACAGCTACAGTCTGAGGCCCCTGGACCTCACGCCGTTCGAGCTGCTCGAGTGGGCGGTCATGAACGGGGCCGACGGGGTCCAGTTCTCGGAGGTCAATGTCCCCCCGGGGACGGCCGTCGACAAGATCTTCCTTCAGGAGCTCCGCAGCTACGCCGGCGAGAACCGCCTGTACATCGAGTGGGGCGGCGGCCAGCACATCCCCCTGGACCTCGAGACCGGCCGGCCCAGGGACATCGGGGCCGTCAACCGCAAAGCCGCCGGCGAGGCCTGCCAGGTCGGCTCCCCCACCGTCCGGTCCTGTTCGGGCGGGTTGATGCGGTGGAAAAGGGAGGCGCCGTCGACGGACGAATTCCTCCGCCTCATGGCCGCCGCTCTCCGCGAACAGAAGCCGATGCTTCGCGACTCCGGCGTCATCCTGGCCATCGAGACCCACTTCGAGTTCACCTCGTTCGAGCTCCTCCGTCTCTTCGAGATGTGCGGCGCCGTGCCGGGCGAGTACCTCGGCATCTGCCTCGACACGATGAACCTCCTGACCCTGCTCGAGGACCCGGCCGCGGCGGCCCGCCGCCTCCTGCCCTGGGTCGTGACGACCCACATCAAGGACGGCGGGCTGATGCTGACCGCGGACGGCTTCATCTCGTTCACCGCCGAAGCCGGCAAGGGCGTCATCGATCTGGCCGGGATCATCGAGCCCCTGGCCGCCGTGCACCCGCACATCACCCTGACCGTCGAGGACCACGGCGGCGACTTCCTCATCCCGGTGAACGATCCGGACTTCCTGGCCCGCTTCCCCGACCTCACGGTGCCCGAGCTCGTCGGCCTGCTGCGCCTCACGGTCCGGACGCGCGCCCTGATGGAATCCGGCAAGCTGGCCGTCCTGCCGAGGGACCGCTGGCCCGCGGCCTGCGAGCCGAGGGTCAAGCGGGACATCCAGTCCGTCCGGCGCCTCATGGGCGGCGGCCGGGAGTGAGCGCGGGATGGCCCCCCACGCG
>JAPKZE010000406.1 GCA_026393955.1 Candidatus Aminicenantota bacterium | reverse complement strand
TCGAGGGCTTGAGCAACAACTCCGGCTGTTGCTGGGGCTCGTGCACCCACGTCTGGAACTATGAGCAGGCCACGGCGTTCCTCTTCGGCGCCCTGGCCCGGACCATGCGCGAGACCGAGTTCCTCGCGGCGACCGACGATCAGGGCCTGATGAGCTTCCGCGTCCGCCTGCCCCTCGACCGGGCCCGGGAGTTCGGCAAGGCCGCCGCCGACGGCCAGATGGGCACGATCATGAGGGCCTTCCGCGAGTGGAAGATGTCGGGCGACGACGCCTGGCTGGCCAAGATCTGGCCCGGCGTCAAGCGGGCCCTCTCCTTCGCCTGGATCAAAGGCGGCTGGGACGCCGACCGCGACGGGGTCATGGAGGGCTGCCAGCACAACACCATGGACGTCGAGTACTACGGGCCGAACCCGCAGATGGAGATCTGGTACCTGGGCGCGCTGCGCGCGGCCGGAGAGATGGCCGGGCGGATCGGCGACAAGCCGTTCGCCAAGCTATGCGGCGAGCTCCTCGCCAAGGGCCGGGCCTGGACGGACGCCAACCTCTGGAACGGCGAGTACTACGAGCACCGCGTCCGGCCGCCGAAAAGCGCCGAGGACGTCGCCCCGAGCCTGCGGCTCGACATGGGCGCCAAGGAGATCACCGAGCCGGACTACCAGCTGGGCCAGGGCTGTCTCGTCGACCAGCTCGTCGGCCAGTATATGGCCCACGTCTGCGGCCTGGGCTATCTGGTCGACCCGGCCCATGTCAAAACGACGCTCCAGAGCATCCTGAAGCACAACACCCAGACCGGGTTCTTCGACCACTTCAACTGCCTGCGGTCGTTCGTTCTGGGCGACGAGACCGCGCTCCTCATGGCCAGCTACCCCAAGGGGAGGCCGCGGAACCCGTTCCCGTATTTCACCGAGGTCATGACCGGCTTCGAGTACACCGCGGCGGTCGGACTTATCTACGAGGGCGACACGGCCGGCGGGCTCAAGGTCATCCGCGACATCCGGGCCCGTTACGACGGCAAGAAGCGCAGCCCCTTCGACGAGGCCGAGTGCGGCCATCACTATGCCCGGGCCATGGCCAGCTGGGCGGCCGTGCCGGCGCTCTCCGGTTTCACCTGGGACGGCCGGACCAAGGCCATGACCTTCAACCCGGTTGTCGCGGACGACCCGGTCGTCGCGGACGGCGCGGCCGAGGGGACCTTCTTCTGGTCGAACGGCGACGCCTGGGGAACCTGCGAGATCGGGCCGGGCGGCAAGTCGGTCGACCTCCGGGTTCTTCACGGAGATCTGGCCCTGAAGTCCTTCCGCCTCGGGAGCGCCGCCCCCAAGACCTTCAAACAGCCCCGGGCCCTCAAGGCGGGTGAATCGGTGAGGATCGATCTTTAGGGCCGGGGAGTGAAACAACCGCCCCTTCGCGGCGTAGTACAGGGCGTAAGGAATTCACGCGGAGGAGCATGACATGATGAAGAAGACGATTGTGATCATCGCGACCCTGGCGGCCATCGCCCTGTTCCTGGCCGTTCCGGCCTTCCCGGGCACCATCCCCTCGTCCATCGTTCCCGAGAACGCCCGCTGGGTGGCCCACCTGGACATGGAGAAGTTCGTCGCCACCGGGCTCTACGGGTATCTGGAGAAGGACGGCAAGTTCGAGATCAAGAGCCGCGACCTCGACCGCTGGTTCAAGATGGACATCCCCAAGGACGTCAAAAGCGTCACGGTGTTCGGGCTCGGGCCCGGCGACGAACAGATCGTCTTCGCCGTCGCGGGCAAGTTCGACAAGGCGGGCATCATCGCCATGGTCGAGGCCGATAAGGACCACCAGAAGACCGCCTACGGCTCCTATACCCTCTATTCGAGCGGGAGCGACGAGTACGGCGCCTTCATCAACGACAACCTGCTCGTCTTCTCCGAGGGCCGGGCGGTCATCGAGAAGGTCCTCGACACGGCCGGCGGCAAGGCCAAGAACTTTGCCGCGACCCCGCTCAGCGCGTCGCTCAAGGAGGTCCCCGCGGGCGCCTTCCTCAGCGGCGTTTTGCCCGACCTCAGCGGCCTCGGCAAGGAGTTCGGCCAGTCCAAGGTCCTGGACAAGGCCAGCGGGCTGTTCTTCCTGGCCCAGGAGAAGAAGGAATCGCTGCTGGTGCGGCTCCAGGTGACGGCGGAATCCCCGGAAAGCGCCAAGAACATGGCCGACGTCGTCCAGGGCCTCATCGCCATGGGCCGGCTTGGCGGGAACGAGGGCGACATGGCCAAGATCGCTTCTCTTCTCGACGGGCTCCAGGTCAAGCTCGAGGGCAAGGTCCTGAGGCTGGACTTCGAGCGCCCGTCGAAGGAGATCGCGGACCTCCTGTCCAAGGGCAAGGGGTTCGAAATCGACTGAGACCGACCGAGAGAGCGAATGACCGAGACCAGGACCCTCGCAGAGAGGACCGACGAAGAGCTGGCCCGCGAGGCGCGGGCCGGCTCGCGCCGGTCTTTCGACGAGCTGGCGCGCCGCTACAAGCGCCGGCTCTTCGTCTATCTGCGCCCCCGGCTCGGCAGCGACGAGGACGCCGAGGACCTGGTCCAGGAGACCTTCCTCAAGCTCTACCGGAACATCGGCGGCTACGACCCGGCCTTCAAGTTCTCGACCTGGCTCTACACGTCGGCCAACCGGCTGGCCATCGACGCGTTCCGGAGGAGAGCGGCGGAACGTGTTGCGAAGGTCGCGGAAACGGACATCGATATTCCCGACCCTTCCGCCGGGCCGGAGAGCGGTTCCGGCACCACGGAGCTCTGGGAGGCGGCCCGGGCGCTCGGCGGGGACCGCTTCCGGGTCCTCTGGCTGCGCTACGGAGAGGACCTGAGCGTCGAAGAGATCGCCGCGGTGCTGGGCCGGACCAGGCTGGCTGTCCGCGTCCTTCTCCATCGGGCCCGGACGAGCCTGGCCGGACGGCTGGGCCCCGATCTGAGGCCAATGCCGGAGGCCGCGGCGGCCGGGCCGGCGGTCCGGGATTGAGAGAAGAAGGGAGAACGACGATGCTGTGCACGCTCAGCCGATGGCTGATCTCGCGGGCGGAGGACACGGGGAAGGCTCTGCCCCGCTTCGCCGGGCGTCACGTCCGGGGCTGCCGCGCGTGCGGCGAGTTCGCCCGGACGGCGACGACGCTGTCGTCGCGGCTGCGGACGGAGCGGTCGGCCTGGCTGGCCGAGGTCCCGGACTTCGCCGTCGAAAGAGGGCTTGATGCAACGCCGTTGGAGGCCGCGAAA
>JAPKZE010000296.1 GCA_026393955.1 Candidatus Aminicenantota bacterium | reverse complement strand
CGAGGTCATCGACCTGCGGCGCATCTATCGCATCCAGCGCTGGGAGTTCTGGCTGTCGATCGCCTGCACCGCCGGCGTGGCGGTCCTGGGCGCGATTCCCGGCATCGGCCTGGCCATCGTCATGGCGGTCATCGAGTTCCTGTGGGATGGCTGGCGCCCCTACTCCGCAGTGCTGGGCCGCGCCGACGGTGTGAAGGGCTACCACGACATCAGCCGCTATCCCGATGTCCTGGCCGGCTTCATGCTGCCGAGCATCCGCCCCAACGCCTGGGGCGTTTCGTTCGGCCTGACCATGCCGTTCCTCAGGCGGGAGCGGGCCAAGGGTGCAGCCATGGAGGCCGCGGCCGAGACCGAGTCCGCCCGTATCGGCGCCGAGGCCCTCGACCGGCGCGTCAGGACGGCCGTCGAAAGCGCCTTCGTCGCGGCGAAATCGGCGCAGGAGCAGGTCTTCGTCTACGAAAAGAGCCTGCTCCAGGAGCTCGGCGACGAGCTCGGCATCCAGCTCGAGTACTTCCGTTACGGCAAGGTCGAGGCCTTCAGCCTCCTCGACCTGCACCGGACCTACGTCCTGGCCCAGGTCGAACATCTGCGGGCGCTGCTTCTTTACAACCTGGCCCTGGCCGACCTCGAGGTCGCCGGCGAATCCGCGGAGTGATGGAGAACCCCATGAAGACAATATTCCGATATCTGTTCTTGGCCGTCCTGGCGGGGATGCTGATCATTCTCGCGGGTTGCCGGGGTCGTGACGGCGGCAATGCGGGACACCCGGAAGAGCCGGCCGCTCCGAGCGCCGGTCTCCCGATGTCGGTGACCCTGACGGCCGAGGCGGTCGCCGCCGCAGACATCAAGACGGTGACGGTGGAGATGCGTCCCTGGGCCCGCCGGGTCGCCGCCGCGGGCGAGCTCGAATGGAACGCCCGCCGCGTCGTCCATCTCACGGCCAGGACCCCGGGCCGCCTGGAGCGCGTGCTCGTCGTCCAGGGCGACCGCGTCCGTGAAGGCGATCTCCTGGCCGAGATCTACAGCCCGGATTACCTGACCCTCCAGGCCGAGTACATCCAGGCCTCCGCCCGGGCCAAGCGCCATGCCGGGGACCCGGCCGAAGAGGGGCCGGCCCGGGCCGTCCAGGCCGGGGCCCGCGAGCGCCTGGTCCTCTTGGGGGTCTCGGCCGCCGAGATCGAAGGGCTTGACGCTTCGGCCTCGCCGAAGCCGCTCCTGGCCGTGCGAGCGCCCCTGTCCGGTACGGTCCTCAAAAGCGACATCGTTGCCGGCGACGCCGTCGAGTTGGGCACGAGCCTCTTCCGTCTGGTCGATCCGTCGACGCTCTGGGCCTGCCTCCACATCCTGGAGGAGGATCTCGGCGTCGCCAAGGCGGGCAGCGAGGTCATCCTGAGGGCGCACGCCTATCCCGGCGAGGAGTTCCGCGGCCGGCTCGTCCTTGTCGGCGACGTCCTCGACGCCGCGACCCGGACGGTCGAAGGCCGTGTCGAGGTCTCCAGCGCCGGAGGACGGCTGAAGGCGGGGATGTACGTCGAGGGGTCGACCTTGGCGGGCGTCGAGCGGCGGGCTCTCGTCGTCCCGGAGGAGTCCATTCAGGACGACGGAGGAAAGCCGGTCGTGTTCGTCAAGACGGGGGAGAGGACCTTCGCCAGGCGCCCGGTCGAGACCGGCGAAAAGTCCGCCGGCTCCGTCGAGATCCTCAAGGGTCTCGCGGAGGGGGAGACGGTCGTCACCTCGGGCAGCTTCCTGCTGAAATCCGAGTTGCGCAAGGGCGCCTTGGCCGGAGATTAGCATGGGCCTCGTGGATCGCCTCATCGAAAGCTCCCTGCGGAAGAGGGCCCTCGTCCTGGTCGGGGTCGTCATCCTCGTGGCCCTCGGCGTCTGGTCCGTCCTCCGCATTCCCATCGACGCCTTTCCGGATGTGACCAACGTCCAGGTCGAGGTGCTGTCCACCTCCCCGGGCATGTCGCCGCCCGAGGTCGAACGGTTCGTCACATTTCCGGTCGAAACGTCCATGCGCGGCCTGCCCCGGCTCGACCAGGTCCGATCGGTTTCCAAGTCGGGGCTCTCGGTCGTCACCGTCGTCTTCGAGGACGGCGTCGACATCTATTTTGCCCGTCAGCTCGTCCTCGAGCGCCTGATCGAGGCCCGGGAGCGCGTTCCCGAGGGCACCGAGATCGCCATGGGACCCGTCTCCACGGCCATGGGGGAGATCTACCAATATACGATCGTCGGGGCGCCGCCGGCCGGGATCGACGAGACGGAATTCCTCACCGAGGTCAGGACCGTCCAGGACTGGATCCTGTCGCCGCTGCTCAAGTCCATCCCGGGCGTCAACGAGATCAATTCCTTCGGCGGGTACATCAAGCAGTACCATGTCACGGTCGACCCGGAGAGACTGCTGGCCTACGATCTGACGCTGGGCGACATCGGGGAAGCCCTGCGCCGGAACAACATCAACGTCGGCGGCAACGTCCTCGAACGGGGCGAGCAGCAGTACCTCGTGCGGGGCATCGGACTCATCCAAACGGTCGACGACATCGCCTCGGTGGCCCTGAAGACGGCCAACGGAACGCCCGTCTTCATTCGGGACGTCGCCGAGGTCCGGGCCGGACAGGCTGTCCGTCAGGGCGGCGCCATCAAGGACGGGAAAGGCGAAGTCGTCGGCGGCGTGGCCATGATGCTTCGCGGCGCCAACGGCCGGGATGTCGTCCGGGCCATCGAGAGCCGGGTCGGGGAGATCAACGCGTCCGGCGCCCTGCCGCTCGGGCTCCGCATCGAGCCCTATTACAAGCGGTCGGACATCATCAGCCGGGCCGTCCACACGGTCACCGAGGCCCTGCTCATCGGCTCCGTGCTCGTCGTCCTGATCCTCTATCTCTTCCTGAGGAGCTTTCGCGGCGCCTTCATCGTCCTTCTGGCCCTGCCGCTGTCGATCCTCTTCACGTTCGTCATGATGCGCCTGTTCGGGCTTTCGGCCAACCTCATGTCCCTCGGCGGCCTGGCCATCTCGATCGGCATGATCATCGACGCCACCATCATCCAGGTGGAGAATGTCCAACGGCACCTTTCGGCGGCCCAGGCCTCGGCCCGGAAGCTGCCGGTCGTGCTCAGGGCCATCCTCGAGGTCCGCAAGCCGTCCATCTTCGGCGAGCTCATCATCGCGCTGACCTTCATCCCGATCATCGCCCTCCAAGGGATCGAGGGCAAGATGTTCCTGCCCCTGGCCTTTACCCACGTCATCGCCCTGTTCGCCTCGCTGCTGCTGTCGCTCGCGGCCATCCCGGCCTTTTGCCACTTCGTCCTCAAGCCGCAGGGAGACAAGAGGAGCTTCCTCGTCGAGGGGGCGAAGAAGGCCTACCTGCCGGTCCTGCGGTGGGGCTTGAGGCGCAAGGGCCTCGTCGTGGCGGCCGCGGTCGCGCTCCTAGCCGGGACCGCGGCCCTCATTCCCCGGTTGGGGACCGAGTTCATGCCCATCATGGACGAGGGGGCCCTCGACGCGGACATCCAGTTCCTGCCCGGCATTTCCCTGGCCGAATCCATGGAGATGGGCCGCAAGGTCGAGGCCCGGCTGATGCAGTTCCCCGAGCTGGTGACGATCATCGGCAAGACGGGGCAGACCGGCGTCGCCCTCGAGGCCCGCGGCGTTGAAAAGACGGGCTACGTCGGCGTGCTCAAACCGCGGCAGGAGTGGACGTCGGCCCGGACCCGGGAGGAGCTGACCGACCGGATGCGCGAGGCCATGGAGGGCTTCCCGGGGATGGCCTTTTCCTTCAGCCAGCCCATCGCCTGCCGCATCGACGAGCTCGTCGCGGGGACGCGGGCCCAGCTCATCATCAAGCTCTTCGGCGAGGACCTCGACGTCCTCAAGGTCAAGGCCGACGAGATCGCCGCCGTCTTGGGACGGATCAAGGGGGCGACCGACATCAACGTCGAACGGGTGGCCGGGCAGCCCTACATCACCATCCGCCCTGATCGGGGCCGGATCGCCCGCGTCGGCCTCAATGTCGAGGACGTCCAATCCGTCGTGGAAGCGGCGGTCGGCGGCAAGACCGTGACCCAGATCTACGAAGGCGATAAGTATTTCGATCTGCAGATCCGCTACCCCGAGCCGCGGCGGAACTCGGCCGAGACGATCGGAGCCATCCTCGTCCCGACCCCCAGCGGCGCCCGCGTCCCGCTCAGCCAGGTCGCGGACATCGCCATGATCGAGGGTCCCAGCCAGATCAGCCGCGAATCCGGCCAGCGCCGGATCGGGGTCGAGTGCAACATCAGCGGCCGAGACCTCGGCGGCTTCGTGGCCGAGGCCCGCCGGTCGATCGGGCGGGGAGTGGGTCTCCCGCCGGGCTATTTCCTCACCTGGGGGGGGCAATTCGAGAACCAGCAGCGGGCCATGCAGCGGCTGGCGGTCATCCTGCCGGCGACCATCGGCCTCATCCTGCTCCTGCTCTTCCTGACCTTCGGCTCCCTGCGGCTCTCGCTCCTGGTCATCCTCGACCTGCCCTTCGCCCTGATCGGCGGCGTCCTGGCCCTCTATCTCTCGGGGCTCTACCTGTCCGTCCCGGCCTCGGTCGGCTTCATCGCCCTGTTCGGCATCGCCGTCCTCAACGGCATCGTCCTCCTGTCGTACGTCACCCAGCTCGAGGAAGAGGGGAGGCCGGTCGGCGAGGCCATCGTCGAGGGCTGTCTCAACCGCCTGCGTCCCGTCCTGATGACGGCGACCATCACCGTGCTCAGCCTCGTGCCCCTTCTCTTCGCCCAGGGCCCCGGGTCCGAGATCCAGCGGCCCCTGGCCGTCGTGGTCGTCGGCGGTCTGATCTCCTCGACCAGCCTGACGCTGCTGGTGCTCCCGGTGCTGTACAGCTGGTTCGGGAGAAGGGGTCGAACCTCAGAAAGAAAAGAGGGGGTCAAACCGCCGCAATGCCAGTTCTTCTGGCATTGCGTAGGTTTGACCCCTTCCGAGTCCTATGTTATAAGTTCGCCCTCATGAAGAGCGTTCTGTTCGCCACCAAGAGCCTCGAGCAGCTGTCTCACGAAGCCTCTTCGGAGTCCTCCGGCCTCAAGCGCGTCCTCGGGCCCTGGCATCTTATTTTTCTAGGCGTCGGGGCCATCGTCGGCGCCGGCATCTTCGTCATCACCGGCCACGCGGCCGCCCAGTACGCCGGGCCGGCCGTCACCCTGTCGGTCGTCCTGGCCGGCCTGACCTGCGCCTTCGCCGGCCTGTGCTACGCCGAGTTTGCCTCGCTCATTCCCATCGCCGGCAGCGCCTACACATACGCCTACGCGACCTTGGGCGAATTCATCGCCTGGATCATCGGCTGGGACCTCATCCTGGAATACTCGCTCGGCGCGACCACGGTGGCCATCGGCTGGTCCGGCTATGTCGTCAACTTCCTCAAGGGCCTCGGCCTCGAATTCCCGCCGGCCCTGGCCCAGGCGCCGTTCTCGTTCGATCCCCGGACCGGGGTCTGGTCGAGGACGGGCGCGTTCATCAACCTCCCGGCCGCCCTGGTCATCGCCCTGATCACCTATGTCCTCGTCCGGGGCATCAAGGAGTCGGCGACCGTCAACTCGATCATCGTCTTTCTCAAGATCGGCATCATCCTCATCTTCATCGGCGCGGGCCTCTTCTTCATCAAGCCGGGCCTGTGGCATCCCTTCATCCCGCCGAACACGGGGCAGCCAGGCTTCTTCGGCCTGAGCGGGGTGATCCGCGGCGCCGGCATCATGTTCTTCGCCTATCTCGGCTTCGACGCCGTCTCGACGGCCGCGCAGGAAGCCAAGAATCCCAAACGGGACATGCCCATCGGCATCCTGGGGTCCCTCTTCGCCTGCACGGCGATCTACATCGCCTTCTCGCTCGTCCTCACCGGCGTCGTGCCCTATACCGACCTCAACGTGCCGGCCCCCGTGGCCGTGGCCATCGACGCCATGCGCCTCTTCTGGCTCTCGCCGCTGGTCAAGATCGCGGCCATCATCGGACTGATGTCCGTGATGATGGTCCAGCTGATGGGCCAGCCGAGGATCTTCTTCACCATGGCCAAGGACGGCCTCCTGCCGCCGGCGGCGGCCCGCATCCACCCGAAGCACGGCACGCCCCACATCACGACGATCGCCACCGGCACCGTCGTCGGCATCGCCGCCGCGCTCGTGCCCATGGGGATCGTCGGCGAGCTCGTCAGCATCGGGACGCTCTTCGCATTCGCCATCGTCTGCGGCGGCGTCCTCGTCCTCCGCTACACCCGTCCCGACATCCCCCGGCCTTTCAAGACGCCCTTCGTCCCGGTCGTCCCCGTGCTGGGCATCCTGTCGTGCCTCTACCTCATGACCAACCTGCCACGGGACACCTGGATCCGCCTGATCGCCTGGATGGCCATCGGCCTGGTCATCTATTTCACCTACGGCATCCGCATGAGCAAGCTCAGGAGCAGGCCATGACCGTTCCCCCCGCGACGCCCGCCCCCGACCCCGGCGCCCCGCACTTCAAGCGGGAGATGTCCCTCTTCGACGCCATGATGATCGTCATGGGGGCGATGATCGGGTCGGGCATCTTCATCGTCAGCGCCGACATCGCCCGCACGGTCGGCTCGCCCGGCCTGCTCATCCTCGTCTGGGTCATCACCGGGGTTCTGACCGTCATCGGGGCCCTGAGCTACGGCGAGCTGGCCGGGATGATGCCCCACGCCGGCGGTCTCTACGTCTACCTTCGCGAGGCCTACAGCCCGCTCATCGGGTTCCTCTACGGCTGGACGACCTTCCTCGTCATCCAGACCGGGACCATCGCCGCGGTCGGGGTCGCCTTCGCCAAGTTCACCGGCCTGCTCGTCCCCTGGTTCAGCGAGCGCCACATCCTCTGGACCGTCCTCGGCCTGAAGGTCTCGGCCGCCCAGCTCCTGGCCATCGCCAGCATCGTCGTCCTGACCTGGCTCAACATGCGCGGCCTGCGGACCGGCAAGACGATCCAGGGCATCTTCACGGTGACGAAGACGTTCGCCCTCGGCGGCCTCATCCTGCTCGGGTTCCTGGTCGGGGCCAACGCCGCGGCCATCAAGGCCAATTGGGCCGTCTTCTGGAAGGCCAGCTGGACGCACATGGCCGCCGGCCAGGTCGTCTCCGTCGAGCCGCTGTCCGGGCTCATGCTCCTGGCGGCCATTGGCGCCGCCATGGTCGGCTCGCTCTTCGCCTCGGACGAGTGGTACACGGTGACCTACATCGCCGGCGAGGTCAAGAACCCCCGCAAGAACATCCCCCTGAGCCTGGCCCTAGGCTCGGGGATCGTCATCCTCCTCTACATCCTGGCCAACCTCGCCTACATCCTCATCCTGCCCGTCCACGGCGATCCCGCGGCGGCCGACATCATCGGCCGGGGCATCCAGTTCGCCCCGTTCGACCGCGTCGGGACGGCGGCGGCGGGAATGATCTTCGGCGGCCCGGCGGCCATCATCATGGCCGTGCTGATCATGATCTCGACCTTCGGCTGCAACAACGGCCTCGTCCTGTCGGGGGCCCGCGTCTACTATGCCATGGCCAAGGACGGGCTGTTCTTCGGCGCGACGGGCAAGCTCAACCGGAAGGCGGTCCCGGGCACGGCCCTCGTCGTCCAGTGCGTCTGGGCCTGCCTGCTCTGCCTGTCGGGGACGTACAGCGACCTGCTGGACTACGTCGTCTTCGCCGTGCTCATCTTTTTCGTGCTGATCGTTTCGGGCATCTTCATCCTGAGGAAGAAGCGGCCGGACTGGGAACGTCCCTACAAAGCCTGGGGCTATCCCGTCGTGCCCGCCCTCTACATCGTCGTCGCGGCGGCCATCGCCGTCGACCTGCTGATATTCAAGACGAAGAACACCGTCCCCGGCTTGCTCATCGTCCTGCTGGGCATCCCGGTCTTCCTGCTGCGCAAGCGCTTCGTGCGGCCGGCCGTCGAACCCGGGGACTGACGGAACCCGGGTCCCGTTATTTCTTCTTATCCGCGGCCAGCACCCCGGCCGCCATGTATTCCTTCGGGGAGAACTCCTGGACCCAGACCCGGATCGACTCGAGCGGGGCGCCGATCGAGTCGTGCACGGCGGCCGTGACCGCCGCGAGCAGGGCCTTCTTCTGGTCGTCCGTGCGTCCTTCGAGCAGGTGGATCTCGACGAGAGGCATCGTGGCTCCTTTCCGGCGTATTCTAGCACGATTGACTTTGGCCGGGCCTTCTGGTAATAACTTTAACCATGGCGGCACCGCTGGTCATCAAGACGCGCGAGGTCAAGCACGTCGTCGTCTTTGACATCGAGGGCGAGATGCGCCGTCACGACACTCCGCAGGTCACGCTCTCCAGCCTGGTGCAGGGGGAGCTCGACCGGGGCCGCCGCAACATCGTCTTCAACCTCGCCGGCGTGGGCTTCATCGACAGCTTCGGGGTGGGGGAGATCCTGGCCAGCTTCAAGTCGATCCAGGACCTGGGCGGCAAGCTCAAGCTCTGCCGCATCTCCGACAGGCTGCTCCTGATCTTCAAGATCACCATGCTCGACAAGGTCCTCGATATCCTCGAGGACTGCGACCGGGCCCTGGACAGCTTTGACAGCGCCTGATCTTCGGGACGTCTGAGAGGGGAGGCCGCTTGACGGACGGCCGGCTCAAGAGTCTGCTCAACAAGTTGGGCGACGTCCGCGGCCGCGAAGCCCGGTCGGCCCTGACCCTCTGCGGCTTCTTCTTCCTCATCACCTTCACCTTCTACATCATCAAGCCCGTCCGCGAGGGCCTGCTCATCAGCGCCCGGCCGTCCTGGTGGCCGTACGCCGACCTGGCCACGGCCCTGCTCATCGGCTTCGTCGTCGCACTCAACACCCGGCTGCTCAACCGCTTGCCGCGCCGGACCTACCTCACGGCCTCGCTCCTGTTCTTCGCCGCCTGCCTGTTCGCCTTCTGGTACGTCTTCGATGTCATCCAGACCACTCAGCTCCAAACGCCCGTGGCCGATTCCTCGGGCATCCTCTTCCTCCTCTGGGCCCAGATGATCATCCTCCAGAACAAGGTCATCCCGGTCTTCGTCTTCTGCTTCTGGGCCGATGTCTTCATCGCCATGTCGGTGACCCAGTTCTGGATCGCCGTCAACGATGTCATCGCCCCCTTCCAGGCCAAGCGGCTCGTCGGCCTGTTCGTCACGGGCGGTCTGTTCGGCGGCATCGCCGGCGCGGCGGTCGCGGCGCTGGCCAGCTACTTCCGACCCAACCACCTCCAGGATCTGCTCCTCGTCTGCCCCGTCCTCCTCGTCCTGGCCGTGGTCACCGTCAACGTCGTCTACGCGGGCCAACGCAAGGTCGACGCGGCCGCCGGCAACGACCGGCTCGCGCCCGCGGTCCGGGCCGGCTATGCGGAGAGCTTCCGGACCGTCCTGCGGCACCGCTACCTCCTCCTCCTCGCGGCCATGGTGGCCTCGGCCCTGGTCGTCGGGACCCTGATCAACTATCAGTTCAAGACCGTCGTCCGCCACGTCTTCGAGACGGACGCGGCCAGGACCTCGTTCGTGGCCGCCTTCCTGTTCGTCATCCTGGCCGTCTCCACCGTCGTCCATCTGTTCACCACCCGGCGCTTCCTCCGGGCCTACGGCATCGGCTGGGCCATCTCCCTGGCGCCTCTCGTCCTTCTCGTCGGGGCCGTGGCCGTTTTCCTGATCCCGGCCGGCCTCATGCTGCTGTGGGCCTGGGCCGTGCGCGGCGGCGACAAGGCCTTCGACAGCACCCTCAGCCAGTCCGTCCGCGAGCTCCTCTACATCCCCGTCCCGGAAGACGTCAAGTACAAGGCCAAGATCTTCATCGATATGTTCGTCAACAAGTTCGGGGTCGGTCTCGGGGCCGGGCTGTACCTCATCCTGCTGAACGTCCGGCACTTCGAGTACCGCGCCGACCAGCCCCTGGCGCTGATCCGGGAGACCGGCGTCCTCACCCTCGTCTTCCTGGCCGCCTGGCTCGGGCTGACCCGGCTCGTCTACCGGGAGTACCCGGACGTCCTGAAGCCGTCCATCCGGAAGAAATGGGACCAGGGCGGCGACGTCATCTCCCGGCACGTGGACGTTGACATGACCCTCAAGATCTTCAACACCATCCAGAGCCGGGAGCGGAGCACGACGCTCTATCTCATGAACCTCTTCGACCTCGTCCACCGGAAGGAGCTGACCCCCGAGCTCAAGGACCTCCTCGGCATCAAGAGGGACGAGATCGAGGCCCGGGGGATGGAGACCCTCTTCGACGTCGGCGGCGCCGGCCTGTTCCCGGGTCTCGAGGAGGCCATGGACGACGTCGACCTCCGCCACGAGATCGATCTCGTCTTCCTCCTGCCGGCGTACCAGGAGATCATGGCCGGACGGCTCAGCGGGATCGTCGCCTCGCCCTCCGAGGTGGACCGGATCGAAGCGGCCAAGATCATCGGCCGGATGGTCGCCAACGCCCCGACGCTCGAGGCCTTGGGGCAGCTTCTCCAGGACCCGTCGGCCGAGGTCGCCCTGTACGCCCTCGAGAGCGCCTCCATCCACCGCACCCCCGAACACGTCCCTCTGATCTTCCAGCGACTTGGCAACCCCATGCTCCGCGGCGAAGCCCAGACGGCCCTGGCCGCCTACGGCCCGGGGATCGAAGGCATGGCCCAGCCGGTCCTGCGGGACACCGGGGAGCCCCTGGAGCTCCGTCGGGCCGTTCCGGAGGTGCTGGCCCGCGTCGGCACGCAGCGCGCCGCGGACATCCTGCTCGACGAGCTGTCCCGTAACGAGGAGGACCTGGAGCAGGCCCTCATCGATGCGCTCGACAAGCTCCGGGACGAGCGCCCCCAGGTCCGGTTCCGCGAGAAGTCGGTCCGGGCCGAGGTCCTCCGGCTCGTCCGCAAAGCCTGCGATATCGTCCTGAACCCGCCGGGCGAACCGGGCCAGGCCGAGGCCGCGCTGGACATCCGGATCAAGCGCGTCTTCGACCTCCTGACCCTCGTGTATCCCCGCGAGGACATCATCAAGGACTACCAGAACGTCCTCCAGGGGACGGCCAAGGCGAAAGCCTATTCCCTCGAGCACCTCGACACCGTCCTCGACCGGGAGATCAAGGTCCTGTTCCTGCCGCTCCTCGAGGACCTCCCGTCCGACGAGCGGGCCGCCCTGGTCCGGAAGGCGCTGAGGTTGAAATGACCCGGAGTGTCATCTAGAATGGGTCCAGAGGACACGCGCATGGCCATCTTGTACATCTATCCGAAGATCGGCGATCCCACCACCTTCCCCCTCGGCGCCGGCCGGGTGACGATCGGCCGGGCCTCCACGAACGACATCGTTTTGTCCGACCAGTTCAGCTCGGGCTGCCACGCCGTCATCGTCCCCACCGGCCGGGGCTACACCCTCATCGACCAGGGCAGCAAGAACGGGACGTTCAGGAACGGCCGCCGTGTCTCCGGCGAGATCGACCTGGCCCGCGGCGACGAGGTCCTCGTCGGCTCGACCCGGTTCTATTTCGACAAGGACTACCAGCCGGCCGTCGAGACCGTCGAAGGGACGACGTTCACCCACAGCTCCAACACCATCATCCAGGTCAAGGACATCCTCAAGAAGCCGCCGGCGTCGGGCCTCATCGTCAAGACCCCGGGCGGCGGCCTGGACCTGGAGAAGTTCCAGCAGGACCAGAAGATCATCTCGGTGATGGGGGCGGTCAGCCAGGCCCTCATCTATCACATGCCGCTCGACAAGCTCCTCGAACACATCATGGACGTGCTCATCCAGCACCTGCCGATGGACCGGGGCGTCCTGATGATCAAGAACGAGGATTCCCAGGCCCTCGAACCCCGGGTCGTCCGGGTCCTGAACGGGGCCCTGCGGGCCCAGAGCATCTTCGTCAGCCAGACGATCGTCCGGACGGCCCTGGAGCGCAACTCGGCCATCCTCATCTCCGACATCCAGGCGGACGAGGGGCTGCGGGAGCAGATGAGCGTCGTCCAGGCCCAGATCCATTCGGCCATGTGCGTGCCGCTCTGGAACAACCAGACCATCATCGGGCTCCTCTACTGCGACCGGGCCTCGCTCCTCGAGCAGTTCAGCGAGGACGACCTGAGACTTTTGACGCTTCTCGCCAACCTGGCCGCCGTCAAGATCGAGAACGCGCGTCTCTTCGAGGAGTCCCGGGAAAAGGAGAAGCTCGAGCACGAGATCGCCCTGGCCGTCCAGATCCAGAAGAACTTCCTGCCGCGCGAGGACCCTTCGTTCGCGCCCTACGAGATCAGCGGCACCGCCCAGGCCTGCCGTCGCGTCGGCGGGGACTATTACGATTACATCGCCATCGACAAGGACCGTCTGGCCGTCCTCGTCGCCGACGTCTCGGGCGTCGGCGTCAGCGCCTCCCTGCTCATGGCCTCGCTGCGGGGGGCCCTGCACGAGAAGTTCCCGGGGACCGTCGACCTCGGCGATCTGGCGGCCGGGCTCAACGACTTCGTCTACTCGAGCTCGGACAGCCACCTTTTCATCTCGTTCTTCCTGGCCATCATTGACCGGACGACGGATGAGGTGACCTACGTCAACGCCGGCCACAATCCTCCGCTCCTCAAGGGGCGCCAGGGCCCGGTCCGCCGCCTCGGCAGCACCGGAGTCTGCCTGGGGATGTTCCCCGACCAGGTCTTTGCTGAGGAGACGGTCGTTCTCCGGCCCGGCGACATCCTCTGCCTCTACACCGACGGGATCGTCGAAAGCCGCCAGGGCGAGAGCGAGGAGTACGGGGACGGGCGCCTCGCGGACCGGCTGCGGGAGCTCGCGGACCTGCCGGCCCAGGCCATTCGGGACAGGATCTTCGAGGACGTCTTCGCCTTCAGCGGCTGCTCCGAAGCGGGCGACGACATGACCGTCGTCGTCGTCAAACGCAACCCGTGAGGACGATGAGGGAGGGCGGGCGGTGACCGAACAGGACGTCAGGGAGCTCCGGGTGGCGGCGGACCTCAAGGAAGTCGACCGCGTCCGGGATTTTCTGCTCGAAACCATCGCCGGGCTGCCCCTGGGCGAGGAGGACCGGCTCAAGGTCGAGCTGGCCCTTCACGAGATCTTCGTCAACATCGCCCGCTACGCCTATCCCGAGGGACGCCAGGGCCACATGGTCCTGCGCATCTGGCGGGACGAGGGGTCGCTGTTCATCGAGGTCCGCGACAACGGCATCCCCTTCAACCCCGTGCGGAAGAAGAATCCCGACCTGATGGTCAAGCTGCGGCGCGGCATCCCCGGCGGTTTGGGCGTCTATTTCTTCAAGACGCTGATGGACGGCCTGAAGTACCGGCGGGCGGGCGGGCAGAATATCCTGACCGTCCGCAAAGCTATTTAATCAGTAAAGGACCTTGGCTTCCCCGTTGACCTGGATCAGCCGGTCGATCTCCTCCAGGATGAGCTCCCGCCGGACGAGGACGGCGCGGATCTCCTCGTCCGTAAGATACTCTCCGACGGCGGCGCGGACCGCGGCGAAATCGAGCGCCTTGAGCTTCTCGACGACGGCCCGTGGCAGCTCGCTCATGAGCATAGGACCGTCGGGGCTCTTGGCCGAGTAGAGGAGGGTCTTGGTGAACCGGCCCGACGTCCGGAACGAGCGGGAGTGGTCGATGAGGATCATCCGCCAGTCGGGCGTGATGAGGACCTGGTTCTTGTGCCGGTCCTCGTTGGCGATGAGGTTGTCGAAGAACCGCTGGAGGTAGGTCGCCCGGTTCCAGCCAAAGACCTTGATGGGGGGGGTCTTGAGCCTCTTGGCGTCCTTGTCCTTGATCGAGATGCAGTCGTCGACCCAGTACTGGCAGGAGCCCCGGGTGCCCTCGAAGCGGCGCTCGATCGTGGGCGGGACCATGCCCAGGCCGAAGAGCTTGTCGAGACGGTAGGCGGCGATCTCGTAGTTCCAGCCCTCCCAGAAACCGCCCATGCGGCCCTGAGCGTCCTTCCACAGGCTCCGATGGGTGACATCGCCCAGCTTGAGGGTCAGGACCCAGGGCGAGGTCACGGCCTCGGACCCGGTCAACTGCTTCTTCCCGACGACCTCCGCCTTCTCGAGGAATTCCTCACACTTGCCGCGCTGGGCCAGCTCGTCGGGCAGGAACTGGAGCGGAGCGATCGCTCCGGACGGCCCCGAGGGATCATCGCCCGCGGGAGCGCCGGAGTTCCCGCAGGCGAGCCCGATCGCGCCGACGGAGAGCAGGACGGCCAGTCCGAACGGTAGCAACGTTCTTTTCACCAGAGCACCGCCTCTCGGCCCTGTTCCCGGACCATCAGGGCGATCTCCTTGAGCAGGAGGTCCCGGCGGACCAGGATGGCCTTGATCTCTTTATCGGTGAGGGTCGTTCCGACGGCCCCCCGGATCTCATCATAGGTCAGCGTCTTGATCCTGTCGACGAACCAGCTCGGGACGCGCCGGAAGAGGAACGGGTTGCCGTTCTCTTGCTTTTTGATGCCGTCGCGGCCGAACATCAGCCGCTTGGCGAATTCGCCCTCGCTGCGGAAGGCCCGCGAATGGTCGAAGAGGATGATCCGCCAATCCTCGGTGTACAGGATGTTCTGTTGGGTCCGGTCCTCGTTGGCGATGAGGGAGTCCCAGGCCCTCGTCAGCCACTTCATCTTCTCGGTGTGGTCCTTGACCTCGTCGGGGATGCGGATGCCCTCGTCCATGATCTTGAGTAGGCTGTACTTGTTCTGGGCCCAGAGCACGAGGGCGCCCGGCTTGCCCTGGAAATCGCGCTCGACGGCCGGCGGGACCATGTTCAGGCCGATGAGCTTGTCCAGGCGATAGGCGGCGATCTCGTATTGCCAGCCTTCGAGGAAGCCCAGCTGCAGGCCCTGCGGGTTCTTCCAGGCGGCCTTGAGCTCGACCCCGTCCTTCCGGAGATAGAGCTTGTAGGGCTTGGTCACGCCCTCGCCGATCTCCTCGGAGCGGATGATCTCGGCCGTGCGGAGGAACTCCTCATGGGCGGGCCTCTGGGCGATCTCGTTGGGCAGGAACTGGGCCCGGACCGCGGGCGGGACGGCCGCCGCCAGCAGGATCCCCACGACAGGGACGGCGAAGCGTTTCATGCGACCCTCCTGATTCAAGCGGCAGGGACGGCTTCGGCTCCGGCGGCGGCATCCATGGCCGCCCTCCGTTTCTTGTAGGCGCCGATGATCTTCATACAGATGACCAGGAGCGCCGCGACCACCGCGACATTGAGGAGCGCGTAGCGCTCGATGCGCAGTCCCAGGAGCTGGGTGCCGGCGACGACGGCCAGGGCCGAGAGAGTGTCCCCGCCCCGGACGAAGAACGTGTCGATGGCGGCTTTGGCCTTGTACTTCTCCTCGCGCTTCGTGACCAGGAACAGCGCGGCCTTGGTCGTGTTCTGCAGCGAGTAATCCGTGCCGTTCTCAAAGGCCTTGACCCAGCGGACCAGGACGAGGACCGCGCCGAAGGAGATCAGGGCGTAGCCGCCCAGAGCGAGGAGCGGCAGGAAGAGGAGGGCGCCTCCGACCCCGACCCATTTGAAGATCCGCGAGACGAGGAACAGCTGGATGACCAGGGCGATGATGTTCGTCAGAAGCTGGTAATCCATGAAGGCGTTGTGGATGGCTTTGCTGTCCGTCTGGCGCGGCAGCCCGGCCGGCGCATCGGCCGGCCCGGCGTTCCTGGCTTGGATCGACTGGTTGACCGTGACCTGGGAGATGATGAACTCCCCGGTGGCGTTGACGAAGTTGTAGAGGCCGATCATGAGCGCGATCAGCAGGAGATAGCGGCTCTTGAAAACGAGGCGGAAGCCGCCTCCGGCCTTCAGGGGCTGTGCCTGGACTCTGACCGTCTCCGCCGCTCCGGCCAGCCCTTTCTCCTTGTCCGCGAGGGCCTGGCGCACGTCCCGGCGATGGATCGTCCGGGCCAGGACGATGCACAGGAAGAGGACGATCCCGGCGATGAGCATGAGCTTGAATTCCCAATTCCCGCCGAGGACGTCCCGCAGCTTCTTCATGAAGGGCAGGGTCGCGACGAGCCCTCCCAGGGTCGCGCCGAGGGCGACGAGCGGGAAGATCCGCTTGCCGGCCTCGTCGGAGTAGAGATCGTTGGCGAATCCCCAGAACTGGGCGATGACGAAGTAGTTGAAGATCCCGACCCAGACGAAGAACAGGATCCCCATGGGCTTGACGGCCATCCCGAACTTATGGAGGAAAAAGAAGATGACGAGGTTGGAGATGAAGAACGACGTCGTCCAGGTGATAAGGGTATGGCGCGGGACCTTGGAGGCCAGACGGCTGAAGGCCTTGATGACGAAGATGAACAGGACGGCCTGGGCTCCGCCCAGGGCGCTCTTGACGACGGCGGAGTCCTTGTTGATGAGCAGGAGCGACTCGCGCAGGGGCTTGAGAATGTAATACGCGAGGAGCAGGAGGAAGACGTTGGCCGCCAGCATCAGGGCCTTGGAGGCCTCGCCGGGCCGGATGTCGGCAAACAGCCGGAGGAACCTGTAGCCGAGCGGATAGCGCATCGTTCCCCCTTTCCGTGAGGTCAGAACAGGACGTTCGACTCCCCGAGACTCCGGATGTTCATCCGGATCCGCCGGATGACGAGATCGTGACGCACGTTGAGCGCGTCGAGCTCCTGCTTGTCGAGGTAGCGGCCGAGGTAACCGGCGACGCGCTGCTCGTCCCAGGCCAGGAGGCGGCCGTAGAGAAGCCGCGAGCAGCGGAGGACGTTGCAGCCCGGGGGGTCGCCTTTGTTCGGGGCGAAGGCCTCTGAGAAATCGACCCGGAAGACCCGGCCGTCATCGGTGACTAGGGTGTCCTTCTCGTTCCGGCAGTCGTCGTAGGCCAGGGCCTGGAGGACGACCAGCTCCGCCATGGCTTTGTCATAGGCCTCCGGATCCTGCAAAGCCGTCTTGCGTTCCCGGCGATCCGGCACCGACCGGGCGTCGGCGACGAAGGCCTGCAGGGCCCCGGGAACCTCTTCGACTGTCCGCTCGACGACCGGCGGGACGCAAGTGAGGCCGAGGTACTTGCTCAGGATATAGGCGGCCAGGTCGTAGCGGAAGCTGTCCGCCAGGGGATCGGGCCGGCGCCGGTCAATGTACTTGAACATGGCGGGTAGGACGATCCCCTGGGATTCCAGGCTGAGCTTCCAGGCATCGGTCCGTCCGCCCGGCCCCGGGCCCCGTCCGGCCACGGCAGCCGTCCGGAGGAAGGCCTCCATCTCCCGGGGCGTGAGGGGCTTCGGCGGGGGCGCATGGATCCCGCTGCGGGCGGCCAGCTCCTCGGTCTCTCCCCAGACCGTGAACTGGCCGTGGTCGTAGACGAGGGCTGACGGGATGCCGCCGTAGCTGCCGGAGATGCCCGTGTCCATGATCCAGACCTTGTCCTGGAAGCGGGAGACGTTCTTCCGCTCGAGCGTCGGGCTGGCTCCGCCGTGAAAGCTGAAATAGTTGTGTCCGACGACCATGGCC
>JAPKZE010000009.1 GCA_026393955.1 Candidatus Aminicenantota bacterium | reverse complement strand
GAAAGACGACCTAAAATACTAAAATTATGAGGATTTGTCAACTTTCCGTCCCAGGAATCTTTCGACAGAGCTTCCATGCGCCCGGAAGCCGGCAGGCGGATCCTGGGGAAATCCCTGGGACACGAGGAAAATTCGGAGATTTCGTTCATGTCCCGGATTTCCACATTTCGCTCTGTCGTCAGATTCGGGCTGTTCCAGCCCTCCGCCGGATCTCCCGGCCGAGGGCCAGGGCGATGAAGACGAGGCCGGCCAGGAACCCTCCGATATGGGCGAACCAGGCCACCCCTCCGCCCATGCCGACGTTCAGGATTTGGAGGAGGAACCAGAGCCCCAGAATGAGCCCGGCCGGGATGGCCACGACGTCGATGTAGAAAACGAGGAAGACCAGGGTCCTGACCCGGGCCCGGGGATAGAGCAGGGCGTAGGCCCCGAGCACCCCGGCGATGGCCCCGCTCGCGCCGATCATGGGGACGCGGGAAGCCGGTTCGAACAGGACGTGGGTCAGGGACGCGGCCAGGCCGCAGACGAGGTAGAACAGGACGAACCGGACCGGCCCGAGCCGGTCCTCGATGTTGTTGCCGAAGATCCAGAGATAGAGCATGTTGCCGAGGAGGTGAAAGAGGCTGCCGTGGAGGAACATGCTCGTCAGCAGCGTCAGGAGGGGCGGGAAGGCCGCCGCCCCGGGGAGCGAGCGGAAATGGGTGACGGCGTAGGGAACGGCGCCGAAACGGACGGCGGCCAGTTCGAGGCCGTGCGGCGTGACGGCCTGGAACAGGAAGACGGCGGTGTTCACGGCGATGAGCGCGACCGTGACGAGGGGGAACCGCGAGGTCGGATTGTCGTCGCGCAGGGGGATGAACATGGCTTAAACGAAAATTGCGCCCCGCCCGGCGGGCGGAGCGCAATCGGACGTCTTCGGAATGGGCGTCGAGGCTACTTCTTCAGCTCTTCCTCGAGCTTCTTGCGGTCGGCGGCCCGCTTTCTCATTTCTGCGAACTTCTCGAGATAGCGGTCGCCCTCGGCGTTGTAACGGGCTTCCTTCTCGGGCTCGAGCTTGGCCAGAACGGCCTTGTACAGGGGGCCCATCCAGGCGTAGGGCTCGGGGTAGTTCGGGTCGAGCTCGATGGCCTTGGAGATGGACTTGAGGGCGTCCTGGGCCTGTTTCATCCTCTCCGGGGCGGTCAGGAACTGGAAGCGGAAGGACCGCGACCACTGGTTGACGCCCAGGGCCAGCCAGGCTTCGGCGGAATCGGGCTGGAGGGAGATCCTCTTCTGCCAGAACTCGGCCGCCTTCTCGTAGGACTTCAGCAGCTCCTCGGGGCCGCCCGCGGCTTCCTGCAGGTAGGTCGCCATGTAGGCGTAGCCCTGGGGATTGTCCGGGTCGGTCTCGATGCGGCGAAGGTACATGGATTCGGCCTTCTTGGCGATGTCCTTGTTGTCGGAGGAATAGCGCTTGTAGAACTCGGCCACGACGTAGTAGTTGCTCATGTTCTCGGGCTGGAGCTCGATGATGCGGAGGTAGAGCTTCTCGGCCTCGGGGAACTTCTTGAGCTTGTCGTACATGTCGCCGAGCGAGTAGATGATGTCCCTGTTGTTGGGCTCGATCTGATGGGCCTTGGTCAGGGCGTCCAGGGTTTTCTTCTCGAGCTCCTTGTTGAGGGGCGTGTCGATGCCGGGCTTGTAGAGCTGCTTGTAGCTCTCGCCGAGGAACCGGTAGGCCTGGGTCAAGTTGGGATTGTACTTGAGCGTGGCCTCGTATTCCGTAATGGCCTTGCGATACTGGTTTTCCCGGAAGAAGCTGTTGGCCTTGCCGAAATGATAGTTCGAGGAAAGCTTGGAATAGGAGATATCCTGGCAGGCCGAGAACGCGAAGATGACCGCGATCGCGGCTGCGGCGAATAAGACTCTATGGGCCGAATTGCGAGACATCCTGACCTCCTTATGGTCCGACGCAGATCACAGAGAAAGACAAGAACTTATTTATAGACGAAGGACCCCCTAAAGTCAAGGAAAAAGCCCGGTCCGAATTCGCCGATCGGCGCCTGCTATTTCGGATGGGGCCGGGATCCCGGAAGGAATTCGGCCCGGGGCGGTTCAGCTCGTCCGGACGATCAGCCGGAGGGGGGTTCCGGTGAAGCCGAACTCCTGGCGGAGGGACTCCAGGAAGTGCCTCTCGTAGGTCGGCGAGAGCGGGCCCTTGGAGCCCAGGAACAGGATGAAGGTCGGCGGCGAAACGCCCTTCTGGGTGATATAGCGGAGCTTGGCCCGGGCGCCGTTCTTCAGGCGGGGCGGGTGGGCCTCGGTCATCCGGGCCAGGAAAGCGTTCAGCTTGGACGTTTCGACCTTGATCGTGCCGCCCCGGTAGAGCTGTTCGGCCGTATCGAGGATCTTGACGATCCGCTGGCCGGTCCGGGCCGAAATGTAGAGCAGGGGCGCGTAGGAGACGAAGCTGAGCTTGCGGAAGACCCGGTCCCGGACGGCGTCCGGCCGGATGACGGCCTTGTCGACCAGGTCCCACTTGTTGATGACGATGATCAGGGGCCGGCCCGACTCGAGGGCCAGCTGGGCGATGCGGGCGTCCTGGCGCGTCGGGAACTCCTGGACGTCGAGGACGAGGCAGACGACGTCGGCGTCGCGGATGTTGGCCTTGGCCCGGACGATGCCGGCCTTCTCCCGGCCGTCTTCCGTGGCGGCCATGCGGCGGATGCCGGCGGTATCGACGAGGCAGAACGGCTTGCCGTCCCGGACGAGAAGGGTGTCGGTGCTGTCGCGCGTCGTGCCGGGGACTTCGCTGACGATGATGCGCTCGTCGCCGGCCAGGCGGTTGACGATGGACGACTTGCCGACGTTGGTCCGGCCGACGATGGCGACGCGGAGGGGCTTCTCGGCCGCCGCGCCCGGCCCGCCGGGCGGCAGGGCGGCGACGATGGCCTCCTCGAGGGCCCCGATGTTGATGTTGTGCTCGGCGGAGACGAAATGGACGTTCGTCTCGCCCAGCCGGTAATACTCGGCCGTCATCGATTCCTCCTGCCGGGGGGAATCGAACTTGTTGGCCACGAGGAGGATCGGCAGGCCGCGCCGCTTGAGCTGGAGGTAGAGCGCCTGCTCGGCCGAGGCGATGTCGCGCTTGCCGTCGAGGACGAACAGGACGAGGTCGGCCGCGGCCGCTTCGGCCAGGGCCCGGGCCCGGACCTGGTCGCTCAGGGGCTCGTCGGCGATGCCGAACAGGCCGCCCGTGTCGACGAGGTTGAAGCGGCGGTCGTCGAGCGTGCATTCGGCCGTGAGGCTGTCCCGGGTCATGCCGGGGTCGGCGTGGACGAGGGACTTGCGCCGGCCCAGGATGCGGTTGAACAGCGTGGACTTGCCGACGTTGGGGAAGCCGACGATGACGACCCGGGGAAGCTTCGGCACGCGCGGCTCCTGGCTACTTCGCGACGAGGCCGTAGTCGGGGAAGAAGGCCCGGGTCAGGTCGACATGACCGCCCAGCGTCTCCCGCTCCGCGCCTTCGACGGTCAGGACGACTTTCTTGACCGCCTTGAAATTAAAGACGAGCGTGTCGACGACGGCGTACACCGCGGCCAGCTCGGACGTGGAGCCGTAGGCGAAGCCCTCGGCGACGTCCCGGCTGAGGTCGACGGTGGCCAGCCCGTCCTTGGCGATGAAGACTTGGCGCACCCGGGTCTGGGGCGGGAGCGGCGACAGGAAGCCGG
>JAPKZE010000428.1 GCA_026393955.1 Candidatus Aminicenantota bacterium | reverse complement strand
GAAGCCATCATGCACCAGAGGCTGAACATGCTCCGGTTCTGAGCCTGGCTCATTCCGGGCATGCCGACGATCATCATGTCGGGATCGTTCCAACGGCCGGGGCCGGCGAAGGCGGCCAGGGCTTGGTTGGCGACGGCGATGCGCAGGGCCCGGGCCCAGTCCGCCTCGCCGGGCCCGCAGATATCGGTCGTCGTCCGCCACATGTGCCCGATGGCGCCGGCCCAGACCCAGGGATAGCCCTCGCCCCACGAGCACAGGCTGTGGACGAGGGGGCGGCCGGCGGCCCGCTGGGCCTTGCCCAGCTCCGCATAGGTCCGGACGATGTCCTGGCCGTCCGTGTTGCACCAGTCGATCTTGATGTAGTCGGCCCTCCACTCGGCGAAAGCCCGCATGTCCTCGTACTCGTGGCCCTTCGTCCCGGGCATGGCCTGGCTGCAGGTCTTGGTCCCGGCGTCCGTATAGAGGGCGTACTTCAGTCCTTTCCCGTGGATGTCATCGCCGAGGCCGCGCAGGCCCGACGGATAGCGGGCCAGGTTCGTCGTCAGCTTGCCGTCGGCCCCGCGCGCGAAGCAGATGCCCTCGTCCGGGCCGACGTACGCGTAGCCGGCGTCCTTCATGCCGCTGGCCACGAGCGCGTTGACGATCTCCTTGATGAGCTTCTCGTTCTGCGGCTCCTGGCCGAAGATGTTCCAGGGATACCAGCCCATGGGCGGCGTCAGGGCCAGCCCGTCGACCTCGGCGTGGAAGCTCTGCGGCCATCCCTCCGGCCGGGGGATCTGCGGCCGGGCCGGCGGGACCGCGGCCAGGACGATCGAGAGAAGCGCCGCCCCCACCATGATCCCACCCGGGACCTTCCCTTTCCGAACGCATCGGACAACCTTCATGGCTCGCCCTCCTCGACGGGATCGGACCTCGCCTTGCGCCCGGTCCGGCGGGCTCATCTTAGCACAGCGGGAAAGCCTCGGACAACGCGCCTGGCCGTTCGGCCGGGGGGAAGGCCCCGGCCGCGTTGTCTAAAAGCTCCCCCTGTCATATAATCGGTCCGTCCCCGCGCCCGGGTGGCGGAATTGGCATACGCACGACACTTAAAATGTCGCGGCCGTAAGGCCTTGCGGGTTCGAGTCCCGCCCTGGGCACTTCCCCTTCTCAGTCCGCGCCGAAGACCGCCAGCTTGCGGATCCTCGGCTCGGCGACCGACCGCGTGACCCGCACCCGGACCCGGCTGACCTTCACCGGATCGAACCTCTCGATCCGCTTGTGGCCGATGGACTCGCCCCGGGCCAGCTCCTGCCAGCCCACGTCCGTGCGGCCTTCGACGACGTACTCCCGGACCCGCTCGCCCTCGAGGATGTCCTCCATGAGGACCGCGTGGTCAATGCGGGCGGCCGCCCCGAGCTTCAGCTCGACGACGGCGCCCCGTCCCGATGTCTCGGCCAGGCTCTGCCCGTAACGCCGGCGGATCTCGGCGCCGAATTCGCGGTACCGCGCCATGTCCGGCTCGGGGATCAAGCCGCTCGGGTCGGGGTTGGCGTTGAGAAGGAGGTTGCAGTTGCGGCCGACGGACCGCTCGTACTTGTCGACGAGCTCGTCGCGGGTGAAGAGCCTGTCCTCCGTGTCCGGCAGCCACAGCCAGGTCTCCCGGCGGACCGGCACGTCGCACTCGCCGGGGAGCCACCTCGACCCGTCGGGCGTTCCGCCGCCGTTATAATCCCGGCTCTCCGGCACGGTCGACCAGCAGGGATACGGGGCGACGCCGTCCTCGTTCCCGATCCAGCGAATGGATGCCGCCGGCCCCTGAAAGACGACGGCCTTGGGCTGGAGCCGGCGCAGGATCGGCAGCATGTCCGGTCCCCCCTGGGCGGGATCGAGCACCCCGCCGTCGAACCAGATCTCGAAGAGCTCCCCGTAGTTGCCCCAGAGCTCCGTCAGCAGGCCTTCGCAGGTCCGGGCGTAGCGGGCCTGGGCCGCGGGGTCCCCGCCCTTGCCCCGATTGACCAGACCGGGATTGTCGACCTCGAGGTAGCCGTTGCTGCTCATGCTCGCGTAGATCCCGGGCCGGATGCCGTGCTTGCGGCAGGAAGCGACGAAATCCCGGACAAGATCGCCCTTCCCGCCCTGATACGGCGACTGTTTCATGCCGTAAGGATACTGGTCGCTCTGCCACGACAGGAACCCGCTGCCGTGCTTGGCCACGAACACGGCGTACTTGGCCCCGATGGCCTCCGCGGCCTCCATCCACTGCTCCGTGTCGAGCTTCGCGGGATCGAAGATCTCGGGGCCGGGGCGGCTCTCGTACTGGCGGTGGTTCCAGTCCGGCTTGAACACCGGCAGGTCGTAGTGGATGAACAGCCCGACTTCCATGTCCTGCCAGACCGCCTGTTCGGGCGTCGGCTTGACCAGGTTGGCCGGGACCGGGGGCTTCGAACACCCGACGGCGAAGGCCAGCAGCATTCCCGCAACGAAGGTCCCGTGTTCATTCATCTCTCTTCTCCAGGTACGCCAGGGCCCGCTCCATGACGACGTCCCGGCCCGCCAGGAGGTCCTCGATCGTCGGCGCCACCGGGAAGTCGGGGACGATGCCGCGGTCCTTGGAATACCCGTCGACGGCCATCGTGTAGAGGACGAGGGGGACGCGGACCTGGAGGCGGGTCGCGGGGAGGGTCGCCGTGACCATGAATCCCGACGTATTGCCGTAGTAGCCCGCGCCGCACTCCTCCCCGAAGAATATGGCCTTCTTATAATAATGGAAAGCGGAGGTCGTCTCCCCCGTCGCCGAAAAGCTTCCGCCGTCGACGAGGATGGCCACCCGCCCGGCGAAATGGGGTTTCCGGGTCGACTGGAGACCGCGGTTGGGATGGCCCAGGACGTCGAACCGGCCGCGGGCGTTGCGGCTCAGGGGCTGGGCCAGCTCTTGGGCCGCCGCGGCGGTCTCGTCCGTATAGCGGAAAAGGTCGTAGCGGTCCTTTTTTGTCTCGAGGGCCCAATAATAGAGGAAAGGACGGTCCATGACGTGGGCGAAGAGGAACTTGCCGTATTCGTCCATCCCTCCGCCGTTCCCTCTCAGGTCGATGACGAGGCCCGGCGTCTTCTTCTCTTCGAGCGAGCGGAACGCGTCCGTCAGAAAATCGGGGAACCGGGGTCTGTTCTTGTCCGGATCGTCCCCGAATTGCCGGACGGTCAGAA
>JAPKZE010000432.1 GCA_026393955.1 Candidatus Aminicenantota bacterium | reverse complement strand
CGGCCTGGTCCGGGTCGACCGCGCCGGGCACGACCACGTCGCGCCGGAACGTCCCGAACTCCCGCTCCAGGCGGGTGTAGCGCGACCCGTGCGGAGCGCCCAGCTCCCGCTTGAAGCCGCTGACCTCGAGGCGGCTCGAGAACAGCAGCACCCGGACGTCCTTCCCATCGACGCCGGGCAGCTCCATCTCGACGATGAACTCCGTCCCGGTCTCGTACACGTCGACGGCCGGGATGGTCACCTCGCCGGGGAGCGGCAGCCGCGGCTCGGCGGTCCGCCGGGCCAGGGCCGCGGCCCGGACGCTCGTCTCCGCCTTGCGGGGAAGGGAGACAGGCTTGATGCGGCGGACCATGGCGGACGGCGGGGCTATTTTTCCTTCATGAGGTCCTCGAGCTCGCGCCGGAACTCGGCGACGTCGCCGAACTCGCGGTAGACCGAGGCGAACCTCACATAGGCGACCTTATCCAACTCCTTGAGGCGGTCCATGACGAGCTGCCCGATCTCGGCCACCCCGATCTCCTTGTCCGGCCGCTCCTGGAGGATCGACTCGATCTCCTCGATGATCTCCTCGAGCTGGCTGATCTGGATGGGCCGCTTCTCGCAGGACCTCATCATGCCCCGCAGGAGCTTCTGGGTGTCGAAGGGCTGGCGGGTGCCGTCCTTCTTGACGACCATAAAGGGGATCTCCTCGATCTTCTCGTAGGTCGTGAACCGCCGCTTGCAGGACAGGCATTCGCGCCGGCGGCGGATGGAGATCCCCTTCTTGCTCTCGCGGGAATCGATGACCTTGCTTTCGAGGAAGCCGCAGTACGGACACCTCATAGCTGTTCGCTCTCCCCCATCTTCTTGAGCTGGAGTAGGGTCAGACCTTCTCGAGCCAATATAGCATATCCCAGGAGGCATGTCACGGCGATCTGGAGGGCGTGGACGACGACCGTCAGGCCGGCCGCCCGGGCGGGCGCGATGCGGAGGAGGGAGACCATGCCCAGCTTGCTGAAATAGTGGAAGCCCCCGACCATGCCCGGCGTGGGGATGGAAGCGCCGATGGCCGTCAGGAAGACGTAGGGAATGACGAGGTAATAGGGCACGTGGACGTGATAGGCGAGGAAGAAGACCCAATAGAAGAAGACGATGCCCAGCCAGACGGCGAGCGAGAGCACCGCGTAGAGGACGACCTGCCGGACCGACCGGAAGAACCGGAGCCCGTCGATGAACTCGGACATCAGCCGCTGGGTGGTCGCTTGGGCTCTCGGGAATGGCTTGCAGACGAAGCCGACGACGCGCACGGCCCGTTCCCTGAAGAAATAAAGGGCCAGGATGATGGCCAGCAGGCTCACGGCGAGGACGACCCCGGAGATCCCCAGGAAGGTCAGGCGCTCGCCGGCTTCTTTGCCGACGGGCCAGGACGAGGCGAACAGGGGCCGGGCCAGGAGGAAGAGGCCGAGGAGCAGGCAGAGGATGACGGCGTCGAAGAGGCGCTCGACGACGGCGGTCCCGACAGCGAAACCGGTCCGGATGCCCTCCTTCCGGGCCAGGTTGATGGGTTTGGCCAGCTCTCCCAGGCGGCCCGGGAAGAGAGCGCTGACGGTAAAGCCGAGGATCTGGGCCGCCAGGAGATTGCGGAAACGGACGTTGAGCTTCTCCTGGGCCACCAGGACCTGCCAGCGGAGGGCCCGGGTCAGGAAATGGAAGCCGGAGAGCAGGACGGCCAGCAGGAAGAGGGGCACGTTGACGTTGGCGATCTGGGCGGGAACGTCCTTCCACTCGACGCTGCGACCGAAGAAATAGAGCAGAACGACGGACACGACGGCGGCGGCGGCGATCTTGAAAGCGTTCGACTTCATGCTCGCGAGCCATCTTACCATGAACCCCTGGAGCCCTCCAAGACGGGCCGGGGGATTTCGGGGGGAATTCGGGGACATGAACGAAATCTCCGGATTTCGTATCGTGTCCCCGAATTCCCCTATTGGACTTGAATTTTGTGCCTGTTTTATTTAAGATAGGTGTCCCTGCTGGGAAGTCGTCCAACGGCAGGACTCATGACTCTGGATCATGCAATCAAGGTTCGAATCCTTGCTTCCCAGCCAGTTCTTCGCCCTCATTTGTCCCTGATAATCCGAGATTTCCGGTTTTTCTCTTTTCGGCCCAGCTAGGCTCATAGCCCGGGACATCGGTCCGCCCCGCATCGGAAGGGGCCGTCAAGGCGAGCCGGGCCCCCGGCTTCTCATCGGACGGCTGAAGCCCTGGCGTCGGTACTTGTCCAATAGGGCCGCCAGCGCGGCGATGGTCCGCGGATCCGCGGCGGCGAGGTCCCGCGTCTCTCGCGGATCGGCGTCCAAGTCGTAGAGCTGGCCGCTCACGCCCTCTTTCTGGGGAGCGATGTATTTCCATCGCCCCTGGCGGAGGGCCAGGTCGCCGTTCCCGGCCTGGAAGACGATGGCCTCATGAAGCGGCCGGCCCGTCGGCTTTCCGAGGAGCGCCGAAAGCACGCTCCAGCTGTCTTCGGCGGCATCGTCCGGGAGAGGAGCGCCGGACAGGTCGGCGAACGTCGCGAACAAGTCGCCCAGGCTGACGAGTTCGCCGGATACGGCGCCCGGCTTGATCTTTCCCGGCCAGCGAACGATGAACGGCACCCGGTGGCCTCCCTCCCAGATATCGCTCTTGTATCCGCGGAATTCCAACTGGGATCTGTGCCCGTTCGCGCCTTTTTGGCCGCCGTTGTCGCTCGTGACGATGAGCAGGGTCTTTTCGGAGATCCCGCGCTTCTTCAGATGGTCATCGACCTCCCCGACGACCCAATCGAACAAGGCGACGAGGTCCCCGCGCGGGCCC
>JAPKZE010000210.1 GCA_026393955.1 Candidatus Aminicenantota bacterium | reverse complement strand
GCCTTGAGCTTGTATCGCGTTCCGTTCAGCCTGGCGATCGGGCCCCAGGCCCCGCCCGGCCGGACCTTGCGGTAGAAGGCGAGGAGCTTGGCCTCGTCGTCGGGCTTCGTCAGGAACGTCGCCGCGATCCAGGCGACGGTCGTCACCGCCACGATGAGCAGGATGCCGACGCCCCACGCGTCGACGGCGAACCCCGCCCGCTCGAGCGCGCGCCCGAGCCCGCGCACGACCGGGTTGTCCGGCACGAGCTTGAGGGTGATCGCGGTCACCGCCGACGCGCTCAGGGCCGCGATCTCCGACCAGGCGTTGACGCGCCACCAGTACCAGCGCAGCAGCAGCACGAGCCCGATCCCGGCCGAGAGCTCCATGACCAGCTGCCAGCCCATCTTGACGCTCCCCAGAACGTAGGAGAAGGCCGCGCCGAGCACCGCGATGACGAGCACGAGCACACGGGAGACCGCGACGTAGTGCTTCTCGCTCGCGTCCTTCCTGATGAACGGCCGATAGAAATCGTTGAGCAGGAACGAGCCCGACAGGTTGACGATGGACTCGATCGTCGACATGAAGGCGGCGAACAGGGAGGCGATGATGATGCCCGCGAGCCCCTTGGGGACGAAGGCGATCATTCGCGGATAGGCCGCCTCCGTCACGCCCGGCGCCGCCCCCGTCAAACCCGGGAAAACGACGATGGCCGCGAGGGCCGTCAGGATCCAGGGCCAGGGCCGGATGACGTAGTTGGCGACGGTGAACCACAGGGTGCCCTTGACGGCGTGCCGCGGGTCCTTCGCCGCGAGCATCCTCTGGGCGCTCCAGCCGCCGCCGCCCGGCTCCGCGCCGGGGTAATAGACGGCCCACCATTGGACGAAAAGCGCGACGAAGAAGGCCAGCGGCAGGGCCTTCCCCAGCGGGGGGATGACCGAAAGATAGTCCTTGCCGTTCGCCGCTCCCGCCGCCTTGACCGCGTCGACGAGCGCGCCGATGCCTCCGGCCTTCTCCACGGAGACGACCGAGAGGATGATCGAGCCGGCCATGGCCACCCCGAAGAGAAGCATGTCCGTGGCCACGACGCCCCAGAGTCCGCTCAGCGTCGTGTAGAAGACCGTCAGCCCGAGGCAGATCGCCAGGGCCGTGAGGCCGCTCGTTCCGAAGACCGTCCGGATGATCTTGACCATGGCCAGGGTGACCCAGCCGAAAGTGATGCAGGAGACCGGCACGCCGAGGTAGAGGGCCTTGAAGCCGCGCAGGAACCGGGCCGGGCGCCCCGAGTAGCGGATGGCGATGAACTCGACCTCGGTCACGACCCCGGCCCGGCGCCAGAGGTGGGCGAAGAACAGGACCGTCAGCGCCCCGCCGAGCATGAAGTTCCACCACAGCCAGTTGCCCGCGACCCCGTCCTTGACGACGATCCCCGTGACGGCGAGCGGAGTGTCGGAAGAGAACGAGGTGGCCACCATCGACGTTCCCAGCAGCCACCAGGGCAGGCTCCGGCCGCTCAGGAAGTACTCGGAGATGCTTTTTCCGGCCCGCTTCGAATAGTAGAGCCCGATCGCGATCGACAGGGCCAGGTACCAGCCGATGAACAGCCAGTCGACGGCCGCGAGCTTCATGAGGCTATCTTTTGGCCCTGCCGATGAGCGCTCCGACGGCC
This sequence comes from Candidatus Aminicenantota bacterium, assembly GCA_026393955.1. Lineage (GTDB taxonomy): Bacteria > Acidobacteriota > Aminicenantia > Aminicenantales > Saccharicenantaceae > RBG-16-66-30. The sequence goes on along the minus strand of JAPKZE010000210.1, from coordinate 332 downwards.
AGGAACACCGCTGCGAGCGCGATCACGGTCACGCGCTGGGCGCGCGTCTCGCAGAACAGCAGGCCGAACAGCCCGAGCGGCAGTCCGACGCCCCAGAAGCCCAGGGCCATCGGCCGATATTCCTTCTTCAGAGGCGCTACTTTTCCCGGGGGATGGCGTAGACCGGGACGCGGCAGTGGGCGATGACCTTTTCGGTCGTGCTGCCCAGAAAGAGCCGGGCCAGCCGGCGCACGGTCGTCGACATGACGATGAGATCGAAGTCCTTCGTCTCGGCGTAGTTGATGATGCCTTCCCAGCCGTGCACGGCCTTGGTCACGTCCTCGTGCATCTCG
>JAPKZE010000255.1 GCA_026393955.1 Candidatus Aminicenantota bacterium | reverse complement strand
CCGCTATGCCATCAGCCACTTCTTCGTCAAGCCCCTCGACCTCAACGACCTGAACCTGTCGATCGACCGGGTCCTCCAGTCGAAGGATCCGCTCGCGGTCCCCGCCCAATAAGACGGGGTCAAACCTTAATTCTTATAATTTTCTTACTCCTGCCCTCGGCCGAAGAGCAGAGGGCCGCCGAAAATTATAAGAATTAAGGTTTGACCCCCTCAATTTCTTTAGCTTTTCCGCCCGGTTGATTCCCCCGCTGTAACCCGGATATAATCCCCGCGTCACGTCTTCCCAGGAGGTCCGCCCATGATCAGCCCGTCCGGTCTCTCCCGCCGCGAATTCGCCCGATACCTCGTCGCCGGGTCCGCCCTGTCGCTGTCGGCGCTGGACGCGCTCAATGCCGGGATCGCCCAGAAGGTCACGGCTCTCAACCAGAAGTACCTCGACGACGAGGCGCCCGACGGCGTCTACTGGGAGGAGATCCGGAAGCTCTACGATTTCGAGGACCGTTTCATCATGATGAACAACGGCACGCTGGGCCCCATGCCCCGGTCCGTGTTCAACACGCTGGCCAAGTATTACCACGTCCAGGCGTCCAACCCGTTCGACGGCTACAACATCCTGCCGGCCATCCGGGAGTCGCTCCGGACCAAGCTGGCCGCGTTCGTCGGCGCGTCCCCCGGAGAGGTGGCCATCACCAGCAACACGACCGAAGGGCTCAACTTCGTCGTCAACGGCCTCGATCTCAAGCCGGGCGACGAGGTCCTGATGTCGAATCTCGAGCATCCCGGCCACATCGGGCCCTGGAAGCTCAAGGAGAAGAGGGCCGGGATCGTGATCAAGGAGGTCCCCCTCAGCCCGACCACCCGGTCGACCGACGAGATCGTCGGGGCCTTCGCCGCGGCCATCGGCCCGAAGACGCGGATCATCAGCATCAGCCACACCGTCTTCATCACCGGCCTGATCATGCCACTCAAGGAGCTGAGCAAGCTGGCCCACGACAAGGGGCTTCTCATCCTGGCCGACAGCGCCCACGGCATCGGCATGCTCGACCTCGACCTGAAGGCCCTCGGCATCGACTTCTTCGCCTCGAGCCCCTACAAATGGCTCGGCGCGCCGACCGGGGTCGGGCTCCTCTATGTCCGCAAGGACGCCCTCGACAAGGTCCACCCGACCGTCGTCAGCTCCGGCTGGGAGAACAATCCGGACGCCTCGAAGCTCGATCCCTCCGGCCAGAGATCCGACGCCGTGCTCTACGCCCTCGACGAGGCCCTCGACTTCAACACCCGGATCGGCAAGACCCGGATCGAGCGCCGGATCAAGGCCCTCGCGGCGAGGCTCAAGCAGCAATTGGCCGCGATCCCGGGGGTCAAGGTCCACACGCCCGTCGATCCCTACCTCAGCGCCGGCCTGACGGCCTTCTCCATGGGCGGGAGTCTGGAGTCGCGCCTCGTCGACTACCTCCGGGAGAAGTACAACCTGGTCGTCCGGACGACCGGCAATGCGCAGGCGGGGACCTACGGCATCCGTGTCTCGACGCCCATCTACATCTCGACCAAAGAAGTCGACATGGTCGTCGAGGGCGTTCGGACCCTGCTGGCCCATAAGGCCTGAGCAAAAAAAGTTTACGTTTTTACACCGGTTCCCCCTGTCCATCAGGCTATTTGGAGTGGCATAAAATATGCATACAAAGAGGGCGTGAACAGACAAGCGGCACACGGCATCGACCTCAGTTTTCCCGATACCCTTCCATAACCCTCCTTCTTTTTGTTCCGGAGCGAGGGGCGCCGCGGGGGCGCCCCTCACTCTCTTTTGTTGCCCCGGCGATCCCAGTGCGCACAAGAGGGACAGGCCCCTTCGGGGGGCGCGTCCCTTCCGGGACAGGGATAGTCAGAAGCCTAGTCCCTTCCGGGACAGGGATAGCCAGCAGCCTAGGCCCTCGCGTTGACTCGCTCTCCGCTGCTGGTGTAGCATTATCCGGATAATCCGGGAGCCGTCTTCCGGGGATCCTCGCCGCGCAAAGGAGAGCCGCCATGCCCAGCCCGACCAAGAACCCCCACCTGCCTTTCGGCGATCAGCGCACCGCCCCCTGGTACGGCAAGGACATCATCTCCATCAAGCAGTTCAGCCGGGCCGACCTGGAGTACAT
>JAPKZE010000076.1 GCA_026393955.1 Candidatus Aminicenantota bacterium | reverse complement strand
CAAGACGGACGCCGAGATCAAGGCCATGGGCGACAGCGGCCCCATCGTGGCCCGGATCCTGGACGAGCTCCGACCCATGATCCAGCCCGGCGTGCGGACCCGGGACCTGGACGCCTATGCCGAGCGGCGGACCCGCGAGCTGGGGGCCAAGCCGGCCTTCAAGGGCTACCGCGGCTACCCGGCCTCGGTCTGCATCTCGGTCAACGAGGAGATCATCCACGGCATCCCCTCGGGGCGGATCCTTCAGGACGGCGACATCGTCAGCCTGGATTTCGGCGTCCTCTTTGAGGGGTTCTACAGCGATTCGGCCCTGACCGCCCCCGTCGGCCGGACGGACCCCGAGGCCCTCAAGCTCATCGCCGCGGCCGAGCGATCGTTCGCCAAGGGCCTGGAGCAGATGAAAGAGGGCAACCGCCTGTCGGACATCTCGGCGGCCATCCAAGAGTACGTCGAGAGCCAGGGCTTCTCGGTCATCCGCCAGTTCGTCGGCCACGGCATCGGGCGCGCCCTCCACGAGGAGCCCCCGGTCCCCAATTTCGGGGCCCCGGGCCGCGGTCCCAAGATCCGGCCGGGCCTGGTCCTGGCCATCGAGCCGATGATCGCGGCCGGCGGCCCCGAGGTCGAGATCCTGGAGGACGGCTGGACAGCGGTCACCCGGGACCGGCGCCTGGCCGCCCACTACGAACACACCGTGGCCATGACCGAGAACGGCCCGGAGATCCTCAGCATGAGGGGCTCCGCCGCCGTCCGCCCGGGGACCGGCCTCCCCAAGGAGGGCCCGCATGCCTAGACAGGACATGTTCGAAGCCGAGGGGGTCGTCCAAGAGACGCTGCCGAACGCCATGTTCCGTGTCGAGCTCCAGAACAAGCACGTCATCCTGGCCCATATCTCCGGCAAGATGCGCAAGCACTTCATCCGCATCCTGCCGGGCGACCGGGTCCTCCTGGAGCTTTCGCCCTACGACCTGACCAAGGGCCGGATCACTTATCGATTCAAGTAACCTGGACTATTCATGAAAATGCTTCATTTTGTAGTTTCACCCTTCGGGCAGGCCGATCCGGCCGCATCTGCCGCGTTGCAAAGGGTTCGCAGTACTCCGAGTACAGCTTCACCCTTTGACGCCTTGCATCTGCAGCCGCCTCGGCCTGTGAATAATCCAGGTCAAAGGACGGGACGATGAAAGTCAAAGCCTCCGTGAAGAAGATCTGCCGGAACTGCAAGATCGTCCGGCGCAAGGGCGTGGTGCGGGTCATCTGCTCCAACCCGAAGCACAAGCAAAGACAGGGATAGACGAGGTACGCACATGGCAAGAATCGCAGGCATTACCATCCCGCCGGACAAGCGGATCGAGATCGGCCTGACCTACATTTACGGGATCGGCCGGTCCAAGAGCATCAAGATCCTCGAAGAGGCCAAGATCGACAAGAACAAGAAGGTCAAGGCCCTGTCCGAGGACGAGGTCGACAAGATCCGCCGGATCATCGAGAAACGGGAGAAGATCGAGGGTGATCTCCGCAAGGAGGTCACCATGAACATCAAGCGGCTGGTCGACATCGGCTGCTACCGGGGCCTCCGGCACAAGAAGAAGCTGCCCGTCAGGGGCCAGAGGACCAAGACCAACGCCCGGACCCGGAAGGGAAGCAAGGGCCAGCGGATCAAAAAGCTCAAAGAGCCAAGGAAGAAGTAAGGAGGGCCAGCCGCCATGCCGCCAAAAACGAGCGCCAAAAAGAAGAAAGTCCGTAGGGAGATCGGATTCGGGGTGGCCCATATCCAGTCGACCTTCAACAACACGATCATCACCATCACCGATCACGTCGGAGCGACGGTCGTCTGGGCCAGCTCCGGCACGTCCGGATTCAAGGGAGCCCGGAAGGGGACCCCGTTCGCCGCGCAGCTCGCGGCCAAGGACGCCGCGACGAAGGCCCGGGAGTTCGGCGTCCGCAACGTCGACGTCCGGCTCAAGGGTCCCGGCGCGGGACGGGAATCCTCGATCCGGGCCATGCAGGCCGCCGGCCTGGAGATCAAGTACATCAAGGACGAGACGCCGATCCCGCACAACGGCTGCCGCGTCCGCCGCCGGCGGCGGGTCTGAGGTCCGGAAGGAGACCACCATGGCGAAATACCAAGGAGCCGATTGCCGGCTCTGCCGCGTCGAAAAGACCAAGCTCTATTTCAAGGGCGCCAAGTGCTTGACCGACAAGTGCCCCCTCGAACGCCGGGCCTACCCCCCCGGCCAGCACGGGCGGTCGCGGAAGCGGGTGCTCGGCTACGCCATCCAGCTGCGCGAGAAGCAGAAGCTTAAAAGGTTCTACGGCATGTCGGAGGAGCAGTTCCACTTCTTCTTCGAGCGGGCCGAGAGGCAGAAGGGGGTCACCGGCGAGAACCTTCTGTCCATGCTCGAACGCCGCCTGGACAACGTCGTGTTCCTGCTCGGGTTCTCCCTGTCCCGGGGGCACGCCCGCCAGCTCATCGGCCACGGCCACTTCCGCCTCAACGATCACAAGTCCGACATCGCCTCGGCGCTCGTCAAGCCGGGTGACGTCGTGGCCTTCCGGCCCCGCTCGGCCAAGAGCGAGGACATCCAGGCCGTCGTGGCCTCGAACCGCTCCAAGACCGTGCCGGGCTGGCTCGAAGTGGATTGGGAAGCCATGAAGGGCCGGGTCCTGGCGCTGCCTACGCGCCGGGACGTTACCCTGCCGGTCGAGGAACACCTGGTCGTCGAGTTGTACTCCAAGTAAGGAGGAGTCCCCATGACAGAGACGAATTTCCAGAGACCCAAATTCCTGGAGCGCGACTTCGAGACGATGACCGAGCGCTACGAGCGCTTCCAGGCCCAGCCGTTCGAGCGGGGCTACGGGGTGACCGTCGGGAACACCCTCCGGCGCATCCTGCTGTCCTCGATCACCGGCGCGGCCATCACTTCGCTCCGTATGCACGGCGTCCTCCACGAGTTCTCGACCATCCCCGGCGTCGTCGAGGACGTCACCGATGTCATCCTCAACCTCAAGTCCATCCCCCTGAAGCTCCAGGGCGACGAGCCGCGGCGGATGACGATCAAGAAGACCGGGCCGGCCACGGTCACCGCGGCCGACATCGCTCACGACTCCGACATCGAGATCCTCGACGCCGCCATCCCCATCGCCTCCCTCGATATCGACGGGACTCTCGAGATCGAGATGGTCGTCAAGAACGGCCGCGGCTACATCCCGGCCGACCAGAACTTCGACGAGGACCAGAGCCTCGACTACATCCCGCTCGACTCCTCGCACTCGCCCGTCCTCCGGGTCAACTACAAGGTCGAGCCGGCCCGCGTCGGGAAGAGGATCGACTACGAGAACCTGACCCTCGAGATCTGGACGACCGGCGCCATCCGGCCCATCGATGCCCTGTCGCAAGCGGCCAAGCTCATGCGCGACCACCTCGGCATCTTCCTCAACGTCGTCGACGAGCCCCTCGAGCACGAGGCCGCGCCGTCGAGGAAGGAGATTCCGTATCTGCCGCAGGCCGACGTGCTGGCCAAGACCATCGACCACCTGGAGCTCTCGGTCCGCTCCAACAACTGCCTCCGCTCGGCCGGCATCGAGCGGATCTACGAGCTCGTGCTGAAGACCGAGGACGAGCTCCTCAAGACGAAGAACTTCGGCCGCAAGTCCCTTGCCGAGATCAAGGAGACCCTGGCCAATCTGAACCTCGGGCTGAATCTCGAGCTCCACCCGCGCCTCATCGAGCGGATCCAGACAGAGCTCAAGAGCGCCACGCCGGAGAAGGAGACAGAGGCATGAGGCATCAGGTTAAAAAAGGCATGCTCGGCAGGAACACCGCCCACCGGCGGGCGCTCCTCCGCAACCTCGTCACCTCGTTCCTCGAACGGGAGCGGATCCGGACCACCCTGGCCAAGGCCCGGGCGACCCGGCCCGTCGCCGAAAAAATGATCACGCTGGCCAAACGCGGCACGCTGCACGCCCGGCGCCAGGCCCTGGCCTACATGACCAAGGAGTCCGCGGTCAAAAAGCTGTTCGACGAGATCGGGCCGCGCTTCGCCGAGCGTCCCGGCGGCTACACCCGGATCGTCAAGCTCGGCCTCCGGGCCGGCGACGGCGCCTCCATGGCCATGCTCGAGCTCGTCGGCACGGAGTTCAAGGCCAAGGCCAAGACCAAGAAGAAGAAGGACTCGAAGAAGCCCGCCGCCAAGTAAGTTCCCTATCGGGGACATGTACCTTCGGTACGTGTCCCCTTTTTTTTGCCCTGAAACACCCTGCTCGGATATTTCGCAGGAATCCGCCTCCGTGTATGCTCCGCTAAAGCGAAGGCCGTTTTGTAAGGATATTTCGCAGAAATCCCCCTCCGTGTATCTCCATGGGATTTCTGCCCTCCGCTCGATTCTCTCGCTACGGTCGGCTTGCCCTCCGCTCACTTAGCGTTCGCTACGGTCGGACGGCGGGCGGCCTGATAGATCTTCTGCCAGCGCTCTTCCTTGAGCCGGTCGATCCGGACGCACGGCGTCTGATAGGTCGTCGCGTTGATGAAATACTCGGCGTCGATCATCATGCCGACGTGGCCGATCTTGTCGATGGCG
>JAPKZE010000244.1 GCA_026393955.1 Candidatus Aminicenantota bacterium | reverse complement strand
AGCCCGGAGCCGAAGGTCTGGTTCCACGACATCTTCCGGCCCGACGGCGTGCCGTACATCGGGGCCGAGGCCGCGCTCATAAGGAAAACGGCCGGCAAGACCGGGCCCGAGGGGACCGCCAAAACAGGCGCCGTCGCCGAGCCGTTCCACGGCTGGGCCCTGACCCCGCCCATGGGTTGGAACAGCTGGGACTCGTTCGGCCAGGCCGTGACCGAGGACGAGGTCAAGGCCAACGCCGGCTTCATGGCCGCTCGCCTATCCCAGCTCGGCTGGCGCTACGTCGTTGTCGATATCGAATGGTCGGAGCCGCAGCGGCTCGGACCGGACTATCCCGTCCGCTCGCGGTCCGAGATCGACGTGTTCGGGCGCTTCGTTCCGGCCGTGTCGAGGTTCCCTTCGGCGGCGGGCGGGCGCGGCTTCAAGCCGCTGGCCGACGACGTTCATCGCCTGGGGCTCAAGTTCGGCGTCCACATCGTCCGCGGCATCCCGCGCCTCGCGGTCGAGCGCAACACGCCCATCGAGGGCACGTCGTTCCACGCCGCCGACATCGCCGACAAGACGGATTTCTGCGATTGGAACGAGGACCAGTGGGGCGTCGACCTCAAGAAGCCCGGCGCCCAGGCCTGGTACGACTCGCTCTTCCGTCAGCTGGCCGCGTGGGGCGTCGATCTCGTCAAGGCCGACGACCTCTGCTACCGGGGCGAGGAGATCGCCATGCTGCGCCGGGCCATCGACCGGACCGGCCGTCCCATCGTGCTCAGCCTGTCCTACGGGCCGATGCCCGTCGAGCGGGGCGACGCCCTGGTGAAGAACGCCAACATGTGGCGGCTGCTCGGCGATCTCTGGGACTACTGGGACCAGGTCCTGCCGGCCTTCCGGCGTCTTCACGAGTGGACGCCGTTCGCCGGGCCCGGCCACTGGCCCGATCCGGACATGCTGCCGCTCGGCCGCCTGCGCGCTTTGCCGGAGGGCTGGTCGAAGAACGTCACCAAGAACCCGGGCTATTTCGAGATGGTCTCCCACGGCGGCCGGGAGGACGTGGCCAACTTCCTGACCCGCGACGAGCAGAGGGCGGTCATGACCCTCTGGGCCGTCGCCCGCTGTCCCCTCATGTTCGGCGGCCATCTGCCGGCGAGCGACGCTTGGACGCTCTCGCTCATCACCAACGCCGGGGTCCTGGCCGTCAACCAGAAGAGCCGCAACAACCGCCAGCTCTTCCACGCCAACAGGCTCGCGGCTTGGAGCGCCGACGATCCGGAGACCGGGGCCGTGTATGTCGCCGTTTTCAACATGGCCGACCCCGCGGCGGGCGGCCTCGCGCCGGGGATCGCCGTGCCCGTCCGGCTGGCCGAACTCGGGTTGGACGGCGCCGTCGCGGTCACTGATCTCTGGACCGGGAAGCCCGTCGGGCTCGTCCGCGGCGAGTTCGCCCCCGTCGTGCCGTTCCACGGGGCGGGCCTGTATCGGTTGGAGCCGGTCAGATCGAAGTGAAGGAATGGGGACATGTACCTCTGGTACGTGTCCCCCTCCTGTTTAGAGTAAAATAGCCCCGTTATGCGCATCAACTTGGCCTACGGAAAGACGGGCCTGCCGCTCGAGCTCGACGATTCGCTCAACATCACCGTCGTCGAGCCGAAGTTCGTTCCGGCCCTGGCCGACCCGGCGGCCGCCGTCCGGGCGGCCCTCGAAGCGCCCCTCGGCTCGCTGCCCCTGCGGCAGGTCGTCCCCCCGGGAACGCGCGTCGGCGTCGTCTTCAGCGACATCACCAGGCCGGCGCCCAATCCGCTCCTCCTCGGGGCCGTCCTCGAAGTCCTTGACGCCGTCCCCGGCGTCGAAGTGACGCTCTTCAACGCTTTGGGCACGCATCGACCCAACACCGAGGCCGAGCTCCGAGCGATGGTGGGTGACGCCGTCTTCGAACGCCGCCGCATCGTCCAGAACGATACCTTCGATCCGTCCACACAGGTCCGTGTCGGCGTGACCTCCAAAGGCCACGAGACGTGGATCAACGCCGAGCTCATGGGCTGCGACCTCAAGGTCCTGACCGGTTTCATCGAGCCCCACCTCTTCGCCGGATTCTCGGGCGGCGGCAAGGCCATCATGCCGGGCATGGCCGGCCAGCGCACCGTCCTCGGCAACCACGACGCCGGGATGATCGGGCACCCCCAGGCCATCTGGGGCGTCACCCATGGCAACCCCATCTGGGAGGAAGTGCGTGAGGTCGCCGGCCAGTCCGGTCGCTCGTTCCTCCTCAACGTGACCCTCAACCGCGACAAGGCCGTGACGGGCGTCTTCGCTGGCGATCTCGACCGGGCCCACGCCGCCGGCTGTGCCTTCGTCAAGAGCTCGGCCATGGTCGCCGTCCCCCGGCCTTTCGACGTCGTCGTCACGACGAATTCAGGCTATCCGCTCGACCTCAACCTCTACCAATCGGTCAAGGGCCTGCGCGCGGCCGACCAGGTCGTCAAGACCGGAGGGACCATCATCATCGCTACGCGCTGCTCCGACGGCCTCCCCGAGCACGGGCTCTACGGCCGGATCCTGCGCGAGTCGCGAGATCCGCAGGAGCTCCTGAAGAAGATCCGTGCCCCCGGCTTCCTCGAACAGGACCAGTGGCAGGCCCACATCCAGGCCCTCATCCAGTCCCGGGCCGACGTCTTCGTCCGCTCCGACGGCCTGACGGACGACCAGATCCGGGCCGCCCTGCTGAGGCCGTGCCGGCGCATCGAGGACACGATCATGGAGCTTCTCGGCCGGTACGGCCGCGGCGCCTCGATCTGCGTCATGCCCGAGGGCCCGCAGACCATCCCC
>JAPKZE010000368.1 GCA_026393955.1 Candidatus Aminicenantota bacterium | reverse complement strand
GCGGGCTGCTGGCCGGTTTGAAGGCCGCCCGGACCGAGGCCTGCGCCGTCATCGCCTGCGATATCCCCGACGTCGACATGGCCCTGCTCCGGTCGCTCGCCGAGGCCGCCGCGGACGCCGAGATCGCCGTTCCCGTCGGGCCCTCGGGCCTTCACGAGCCCCTCTTCGCCGTCTACCGCCGGTCGATCATCCCGGAGATCGAGTCGCTCCTCGGCCGCGGGGAGCGCAGCCTGCTTCCTCTTTATAAGACCTGCCGTACGGCCGTGGTCCGTTTCGATGAACCCGGCCGGATCCGTAACCTCAACACCCGCGAGGATTACGAGGATTTTCTCCGCCTGCACCTGGGCCGGACCCGGGATTGAGCCGGGGCGCTCAGTCTCCGGAGCGCGGGACGAGGCCGTAGAAGAGAAAGCGGCCGACAATTTCGGCCGCCAGGACGAAAACGAACGCAAGCCACAGGGCCGGGCCGGCCCCCCGTTCGTTCATGATATTGTTCGAACCGGAAGCCCTGTCGATCACGATGAAGACCAGGCCGGCGGCCAGCAGGCCGGGCCGGATGCGACGCAGGACCCGGCGCGGAGGGGCCGGGGGCCGCAGGGACGGCGCCGGCCGAACCCCTCGCCGCCCGGGCCCGGGCCCGGAGAGCCCGGTCAGAGCGATCTCCCCCGCGATGAGCACGGCCGCGATCAACGTCAGGTCGATCGGGAACACCCCGGGACCGGCGACGAGTCGGACGGCGAGCTCCGTCACGACGGCGCCCGCGACGAGGGTCGTCCCAAGAAACGCCAGCGGGGTCGAGACGCCTCTCCAAGCCGGCACTGTCGGGAGCATATAGAGCTCCGTCATGCTCAGCAGGAAGAACCCGCCGGCTGCGCCTCCGGCCGCCAGCAGGGCCCATCGAAGCCCGGGTCCGGGGATTCCGAAGGCGCCCATCACCGCGACCGACGCGACGAGGGCCAGGAACGTCAGATCGAACAGGATCTCCCGGCTGAGCCAGGACGTCCGCAGGTTGCCGAGCGCCCGGCGGGCCCGGAAGGGGTGATGGAGGTGGAAGATCGAGGCCAGGGTCGCGAGGGCCATGAGCGCGGCCACCAGGCCGAGGATGATCAGCCAGGAGACGCGCCAACCCGGGCCGGGGGCCCGGCCGCCGACCAGGAACGGAAGGTGGAAGAACCAGAAGAGGCCGACGGCCGTCTGGCCCAGAATGGTGAAGGCGACGAGCGGCCACTCCTTGAGCATGGAAGGCTAGACTTCTTCCCAGTTGGCGACTTCGGCGGCCCGCTCCGCGGCCTTGGCGGAGTCGCGGTGGGGCTTGATGACGAGGGCCGGCTCGGTCTGCGAGGGATCGGGCAAGGGGACGATCTGGCGGACTTCGCCGTATTTCTTCCTGAGCTCGGCCAGGTCGCCGAAGTCGAGGGCCCGCTGCGGGCACGAGGCGACGCAGGCGGGCGTCCCTCCGGCGTCGATGGCCTCGTAGCAGAAGTCGCACTTGGAGACCGTATTGGTCCGCACGTCGAAGCGCAGGGCCGTGTAGGGGCAGGCCCACTCGCAGTAGCGGCAGCCGATGCAGGCGCCCGTGTCGACGAAGACGATGCCGTCGTCGCGCTTGGAGATGGCGTTGACCGGGCAGGCCAGGCCGCAGACGGGCTTCTCGCAGTGGTTGCAGGCCATCGAGACGTTGTAGGCGACGACCGACGGGACCCAGACCGCGCCCTTCTTTTCCCAGCCGCCGCCGGCCACCTCGTAGACGCGGCGCCACAGGATGCCGGGCTGGAGGTCGTTGCGGTCCTTGCAGGCGACCTGGCAGGCCTTGCAGCCGCTGCACGCGGCGGCGTTGAAGAAGAAGCCGTACTGGGTCACCATGTCAGGCCGCCTCCGTCTTCTCGACCTGGACCATGATCGTGTGCTGGGCGTTGCCGAAGGCGAACGGGGTCCAGCGCTCCGACGAGAGGACGTTGACCGAGCCGCGCCGGTCGACACCGTCCTTGTCGGGCGTCCACCAGGCCCCCTGGGGCAGGGCCACGACGCCGGGCATGAGCCGCAGCGTCACCCGGCACTTGACGACGACGGCGCCGCGGTCGTTCCAGATCTTGACCGTGTCGCCGGTCTTGAGCTTCCGGGCCGCCGCGTCGACCGTGCCGATGAACAAGCGCTGCGGAAAGGCCTCTTCGAGCCAATCGATGCCCTCGAGGGTCGAATGGACGCGGGAAAGGTAATGGTGGCCGATGGCCGAGAGCGGGTACTTGGCGGCCTCCGGCCCGAAGGGGCTCTCCCACTCCTGGATGTACTTGGGGACGGCCGGGACCTCGGCCGGCCTGTTCAGGTCGTGGAGCGTCTTGGAGAAGATCTCGATCCTGCCCGAGGGCGTCGGCAACGGGTGCTTGACCGGGTCGCGCCGGAATTCGGTGAAGGCGACGGCCGGCCGCATCACCGGGACGGAGTAAACGCCGGCGTTGGACTTTTCGAACTCGTCGAGGGCCGGTAGGCCGGGGAAGCGCGTCTGCCGGTAGCGGTCGAGCGACCAGGCCACCCAATCGCGTTCCGTCCGTCCTTCGGTGTATTCCTTTTCGAGGCCGAGCCGGGCCGCGATCTCGGAGGCGATCCGGTAATCGCTCTTGGTCTCCCCGGGCGGCTCGACGATCTTGGGCATGAGCAGGACCTCTTCGCCGTACTTCCAGCCGTCCTCGAGGCCCCCGGTCTCGAACTGGGTGCAGACCGGGAGCAGGATGTCCGCGAACCGCGCCGTCGGGGTCAGGAAGTTGTCCTGGACGAGCAGGAACTCGACCTTCTTCTCGTCGGCCAGGATGCGGGCCGTCCGGTTGACGTTGCCGTGCTGGTTGATGAGGGCGTTGCAGGCGACGGCCCAGATGGCCTTGATGTCCGTGTCGAGCTTCGAGACGCCGCGAACGCCGTCAGCCGCGCCCATCTCCCGGCCCCGTAGGACCGCCTCGGTCCAGAGGAAGCTCGGGATCATGGCCGGAACGGGATTGTCGCCGGTCGGGAAAACGAGCCAGAAGGGGCCGCCGTCGGGCGCCTGGAGGGCGATGCCGCTGGCCCAGCCGCCGGGGACGCCGACGTTCCCGGTGATGGCGGCCAGGACGCACCCGGCCCGGACGACCTGCTCGCCGTAGGCGCGGCGCTGCATGCCGTAGCCTTGATAGAGGACGCCGGGCTTGGTCGTGGCGTATTCGCGGGCGATGCGGGCGATCGTATCGCGCGGCACCCCGCAGATGGCTTCGGCCCATTCCGGCGTCTTGGCGACGCCGTCGCGCGCGCCGAAGAGGTAATCCTTGTAGCTCTCGGCGCCCTCCGCCCCGGGAGGCATCTGCGTCTCGTCGAACCCCACACAATGCGTCCGGACGAACTCCGCGTCGTAGAGGTCCTCCTTGACCATGACGTAGGCCATGGCCGACATCATGGCGGCGTCGGTGCCGGGCCGGATGGGGACCCACTCGTCGGCGAGCGAAACGGCGCTCAGGGTCATGCGGGGGTCGATGCAGACGACGCGGGCCCCTTTCTCCCGGGCCTTCTGGACGAAGTACTCGCTGTTGGTGCCGTCGCGCATCTCGGCCGGGTTCCAGCTCCACATCAGGATGTACCTGGAGTTGAGCCAGTCCTGGCGCTGGTTGCCTGTGACGCCCGTGCCGTAGACGGTGGGCGTCGCGGCGGAGATGGCCGCCCAGGAGTAGCTGTTGTAGAAGCCGAGGGAGCCGCCGAAGAGGTTCATCAGCCGCTGGGCCGTCTGCCGGCCGTTGATCTGGTTGTAGCTGCCCGTGCCGTACGGGACGTAGAAGGCC
>JAPKZE010000294.1 GCA_026393955.1 Candidatus Aminicenantota bacterium | reverse complement strand
CATCAAGGCCGAGATGGTGCCCGCCGGCTGCGTCGTCATCGACGTCGGCGTCAACCGCGTGGCCGATCCGTCCTCGCCCAAGGGCTTCCGCCTGGTCGGGGACGTCGATTTCGAGCCCGTCAAGGAGAAGGCCTCGGCCATCACGCCGGTGCCGGGCGGGGTCGGGCCGATGACGGTGACGATGCTCATGATGAACACCATCGAGGCGGCCGAGCGAAAGGCCGGCCTGGCGCCCTGAACCCGTTCCGGCCGGAGGCCTTCGGGAGAGCGCGGGAAGAGCCTGAGGAAGGGGAGTGGGGGCGGCCTCAGCGGGCCTTGGCCTTGGCCTTCTTGTCCTTCTTTTCGGCCTGGACCATGACGTCCTTGAGGGTGAGACTGTCGAAATAGCCTTTGAGGAGCTCGGTCGCGTGCTTCCAAATGTCGAAGGTCGGACACGTTTCAATGAACTCGCAGTAGGTGTCGTCCTCGATGCACTCGACCAGACAGCAGTTGCCCTCGAGGGCGTGGAGGATCTCGCTGAGCTTGATGTCCTCGGGCTTGCGGGCCAGGGTATAGCCGCCGCCGGCGCCGCGGATGCTCTTGACCAGCCGGTTGATCTTGAGCGGGATGATGATCTGCTCGAGGTAGCGGATGGAGATCCGCTCGTCATCGGAGATGTGCTTGAGGATGACGGCGTCGTGGCCGTTCCCGTAGTGGCGGGCGAGATTCAGCATCAGCCGCGTGCCGTAGCGTCCCTTGGTGGAAAGTCTGATCATGGCCGGCTCCTTATTGTCTCATTCTACAGGGGTTCCCGGCGAATATCAACCCATACCCATAGGATTTATAAATTTAATAGATTTGGGGACCCGGGCCGCCGCGGCCGCGGCGTGTCACCCTCCGCGCCGTGTGAGTATCCTAAGCCCTCGACATCCCATCGATAAAGGAACGCCCATGCCCCGTCAGATCCTGCTCGGTGACGAAGCGGTCGCCCTGGGGGCCGTCCACGCCGGCCTGTCGGCCGCCTATTCCTATCCCGGGACTCCGGCGTCCGAGGTCCTGGAATACCTGGTGCGGCAGGCCGGGGAGACCAAGGCCTTCACGGCCGTCTGGTCGGTGAACGAGAAGACCGCCTACGAAGAGGCCCTCGGCGCCTCCTTCGCCGGAAAACGGTCCCTCGTCTCCTTCAAGCACGTCGGCCTCAACGTGGCCGCCGACCCCTTCATGAACTCGGCCATCACCGGGGCCAACGGCGGCTTCCTCGTCGTCAGCGCCGACGACCCCGGCATGCATAGCTCGCAGAACGAGCAGGACAGCCGCTACTACGTCCAGTTCGCCCAGATCCCCGGTTACGAGCCGTCCGACCACCAGGAGGCTTATGACATGGCCCGGGAGGCCTTCGACGTGTCCGAGCGCTTCGGCCTGCCCGTCCTCATGCGCCTCGTCACGCGCCTCTCGCACAGCCGTTCGGCTGTGGAAACGCGGGACGCCCGGGCCCCGAACGAGCTCAAGAAGGGGGCGGGCCAGGACTGGATCCTTCTGCCCGTCAACGCCCGGAGGCGCTTCGGCCGGCTCCTCGACCTTCAGGCCGAGATGACCCGTTTCTCGGAGGAGTCGCGCTTCAACCTCCTGCAGCTCAACGACAAGGACCGCTCTTTCGGCGTCATCGCCTCGGGCATCGCCTATAACTATTTTCGGGAGGCCGTCGCCGCGGACTCCGCCCCGCCGTCCTTCCTCAAGGTCTCGACCTATCCTCTGCCCGAAAGGCTCATCCGGGAGCTCGTCGGCCACGTCGGAACGATCCTCGTCCTCGAGGACGGCTATCCGTTCATCGAGAGGCAGCTCAAAGGGCTGTTCGGCATCGCCGGCAAGACCGTTCTGGGCAAGATGAGCGGGCCCCTGCCGGCCTCCGGTGAGCTGACGCCCGACATCGTCCGCCGGGCCCTCGGGCGCGAGCCGCTGGCCTCCCTGCCGGCGAGCGGACTGCCGCTGGCCGGACGGCCGCCCCAGCTCTGCGCCGGCTGCCCCCACGCCGATAGCTTCAAGGCGCTCAACAAGGCCCTCGAGGGCGTCACCGGTTCGAACGTCTTCAGCGACATCGGCTGCTACACCCTGGGCGCCCTGCCGCCCTACAACGCCATCCACAGCTGCGTCTGCATGGGCGCCAGCATCAGCATGGCCCGCGGCGCCTCCGACGTCGGCCTCTATCCGGCCGTTTCGGTCATCGGCGATTCGACCTTCGCCCATTCGGGCCTCACACCGCTTCTCAGCGCGGCCAAGGCGAACACCGATATGACCGTCATCATCCTCGACAACGCCACGACGGCCATGACCGGGGGGCAGCCGACCTACGGGTCCGGGCCGGGCCTCCTGCGCCTCGTCGAGGGCCTGGGCGTCGCCAAGGAGCACATCCGCACGATCGAGCCCCTGCCCAAGCACCACGACAAGAACGTCCAGATCATCAAGGACGAGATCGCCCACCGCGGGCTGTCGGTCGTCGTCGCCGTGCGCGAGTGCGTCCAGGAACAGCGGAAGAAGAGGAGCTAGGCCATGAAACAGGACATCATCCTCGCGGGCGTCGGCGGCCAGGGCATCCTGTCCATCGCCTATGTCATCGACCACGCGGCCCTCGCCGACGGCCTGTTCTTCAAGCAGGCCGAGGTCCACGGCATGGCCCAGCGGGGCGGGGCCGTCCAGTCCCACATGCGGCTTTCGGACGGGACGATCTGGAGCGATCTCATCCCCAAGGGCGGGGCCGACATGGTCCTGAGCGTCGAGCCGCTCGAAGCGCTGCGCTATCTCGACTATCTGCGGCCGGACGGGATCGTCGTCACCAGCTCGACGCCCTTCCGGAACATCCCCGACTACCCCGAGGTCGACAAGGTCCTCGAGGCCATCCGCAAGGCGCCGCGCAGCGTCATCGTCGACTCCGAAAATCTGGCCAAGGAGGCCGGCACCGTCAAGGCCCAGAACATCGTCCTGCTCGGGGCGGCTTCGTCCTTCCTCATCCTGAAGGAGGCCAGCCTGGTCGGGACGATCGAGGCCCTCTTCCGGGGCCGGGGCACCCCGGTCCTCGAGGCCAACCTCAAGGCCTTCGCGCTCGGCCAGAAGGCGGCGCTCGGCTCATGAAGACCGCCTGGGTCCGGACGGTCCGCGTCCTCGAAAAAGCAGAGAAGGACGGCCGGAATGTCCTGCTCGAGCCGGAAGTCTACGAGATCCTGAAGGACGCCGGCCTCCCGACCCCCCGGCACCTCTTCGTCCCCGCCGGCGGCAAGGCCGGCCGGCGGGAGCTTCGGGCCCTCGGCACGGCCGAGGTCGTCGTCAAGATCGTTTCGCCGCTCGTCATCCACAAGTCCGACGTCGGCGGCGTCGCCTTCGCCAAGGCCGAGCCCGCCGCCGTAGGGAAGGCCTGCGCGGCCATGCTCCGGACGGTCGTCGCCCGCAGCCGCCCGGCCGAACGCAAGACCGTCCGGGGATCCGTCCGCGGCTTCCTCATCGTCGAGAAGGTCGCCTTCGAGAATGTCGGGTTCGGCTCGGAGATCCTCGTCGGCCTGCGCAACTCCCAGGACTTCGGGCCGGTTCTGACCATGGGCTCGGGCGGCCTCGACGTCGAGTACATGAACGCCCGGCTCAAGGAAGGACGGGCGGTGGCCATCGCCTCGGCCCATCTCCTGGACGCGGCGAAGGCGAAGGACCTCCTGGAGCCCCTGACCTTCTACGGCAAGCTGGCCGCCGAGTTCCGGGGCCGCAAGGGCCTCGTGTCCCCCCAGGTCCTGGTCGATACCCTGCTCCGCTTCCGCGACCTGGCCGCCGCCTTCTCATCCTTTTCGGCGGCCACCCCGTTCGTCCTCGAGGAGGCCGAGGTCAATCCGTTCGTCGTACGCCGCGGCCGGCTGGTGCCCCTGGACGGCGTCTGCCGCTTCTCCAGGGCCAAGGCCGCCGTCTCCGCCCGTCCCGTCGAGGCCGTCGGACACCTGCTCAAGCCGGGGTCGATCGGCCTCATCGGCGTGTCGGAGAAGATGAACATCGGCCACGTCATTCTCAACAACATCCTCAAAGGCGGCTTCCCTCCCGCGAACGTGGTCGTCGTCAAGCCGGGGCTGGAGTCGATCGAGGGCTGCCCGTGCGTGCCTTCCGTCGAGGCCATGCCAGGGACCGTCGACCTCTTCGTCCTGACCCTCGGCGCCGACCAGTGCTATGACGTGATGAAGGACCTGGTCGATCACGGCAAGGCCCGTTCGGTCATCCTCATCGCCGGCGGGATGGGGGAGAAGGAGGGCGGCGCCTCGATCGAGAACCGCATCCGCGATCTCCTCGTCGAGGGCCGTCGGACCGGCCGGACGACGCCGGTCGTCAACGGCGGCAACTGCCTGGGCATCGTCTCGAAGCCCGGCCTCTACGATACGCTCTTCATCCCCGACTACAAGCTGCCGCGCCCGAAGAGCGCCGGCTCGGCCATGGCCATGATCAGCCAGAGCGGGGCCTTCATGATCTGCCGGATGAGCAAAATGCCGTCTCTCGAGCCCGTCTACTCCGTGTCGCTGGGCAACCAGATCGACCTGACGGCCTCCGATTACCTGGAGTTTCTCAAGGACGATCCCGCCATCCGGACCTTCTGCGTGTACATGGAGGGCTTCAAGCCCGGCGACGGACTGGCCTTCGCCCGGGCCATCCGGGCCATCACCGCCTCGGGGCGGAACGTCCTGGTCTACAAGGCCGGGCGGAGCCCCGAGGGCCGGTCGGCGACGTCGAGCCACACGGCTTCCGTGGCCGGCGACTACGGGGTCTTCAAGGCCGTTTGCGCGCAGGCCGGGGCCATCGTGGCCGACGATCTCTTTGAATTCGAGAGCTTCATGAAAGGCCTGGCCTGGCTGGAGGGCCGGACCGTCGGGGGCCGGCGGGTCGGCCTGATCAGCAACGCGGGCTTCGAGTGCGTCATGATGGCCGACAACCTCGGCGAGGCAGGCCGGCTCGAGCTGGCCCGCTTCGCCGCGGAGACGCACGAGCGCATCCTGGCCGGCCTGCGGCCGCTCGGCATCGACCGCCTCCTCGACGTCCACAACCCGCTCGACGTCACGCCGGTCGCGGACGATGCCGCCTTCGCGGCCAGCGCCCGGGCCTTCATCGAGGACCCGGGGGTCGACTGCGCCGTCATCTCCAATGTCCCGCTGACCAAGGCCCAGCAGACCCTCCCGGCCGGGGCGGGGCACGGCGAGGACCTGGCCCGGCCCGGCGCCTTCGCCTCGCGGACGATCGAGATCTTCCTTTCGACCCGAAAGCCCGTCGTCGTCAACATCGATTCCGGGCCGCTCTACGATCCCCTGGCCGACCACCTCGAAAGGTCCGGCGTGCCGGTCTTCCGCAGGGCGGACGAGGCCCTGCGTTTCCTGAGGATGTACGTCGACCGCATGTCCCGTTGAGCTCGACAGGGAGCCGGGCCTTTGGCCGCCCGGCGCGTCAGTGCCGCGGGACGGTCGCTTTGGGGGCTGTCCCCTTAACGGGTCCGCTGCTGGAAGCGGTGCGGAAAGTGAAGGGGATTGGTCGTCGTGATCGGCCCGGTGTGGCAGACGGCGCAGGCCGTGGGCACGCTGCCGCCATGGGCCTCGACGACCCCGTTGAGGCCGCCGCCCTTCGAGGTGCTGTGGCAGACCTTGCAGCTGCCCAGGGACATCACCTTGGCCTGGTATTGGAGGGCCTGGTAGTTATCCGCGTCCTTGCTGGAGGGGACCTGGGCGTGCGCCGGGCCGTGGCAGGCCGGGCACGAGAGGCCGCCGTGGCCCAGGCCGTTCCGGTAGAGATCCGATCCCGTGTTGACCTCGGCCACGAAGGTGTGGCAGTTCACGCACTTGGGCTCGGTCACCCAGGGCACGCGCCCGTTGGCGATGGTGGCGGCGAGGTCCGTCAGGCTGCCGTGGCAGGTCGTGCAGTTGCCGTTGTCGGTCGTATGCGCCGTGCTTCGGTTGGCCAGGGTCGTCGTCCCCGGATGGCAGTCGTAGCAAGCGATGGTCTGATCGTAATGGAAGATATGGATGGCGTAGGACAGGTATTTGTTGGCCGAGCCCGGACCGGTCGTGCCGAGGATCGGGCTGCCGTGGCATTCGGCGCAGAGCACCGGGACGCCGTCGGCGACGAAGGTCGTTTCGTGGGCGTCGTCGTGCTCCTTCAGGACGGAACCGATCTCCTTGTCGTTGATGGTCTTGCCGTGGCACTTGCCGCAATTGATCTCGTCGGAGGTCTGGGCCATCGTCCGCGTCCGGCCCAGCTCGGCGCCCGACGCGGCGTCCCGGACGACGACCTCGGCGACCTGGTAGGGGTCCCAGGTCCCGGCGTCGTTGATCGGCACGACCGGCACTCCCGTGGCTTCGAAACGCTCGCCCTTCAGGAGCATGGTCCCGGCGAGACCGTTATGGACATCCGGATCGGCGAAATTGAGGCCCGTGTCGTGGGCCAGGTCCACGTCGAACAGCTCCAGCGCGTGGTCCCAGAACTGGGCGTAATTGCGGACCGGGTTCGGGTCCGCGGTCGATTTGCCATAGGAATAGGTGTTGCCGACGATGGAATATTCGAGGGTCACGCCGGCCGTCACGATCTCGGGCGGGTCCCCCCGCTTGACCACCTGGGCGCAGAGGGTGTTGTAGGGCGGCTGATAGACCGCGCTGTCATAGGTCGAATTGAGGAAATGCATGCCCGTGTCGTTCCAGGCCAGGACGATGTAGGACATCGAGGCGGCGGGGATCACGACGGGGGTCACGACCTCCGGCTCCGTGGTGGAGCAGGAGCCCAGGAACGCGGCCAGGGCCAGGAGGATCAGGGCGGGAACGATCGGGCGGCGCTCAGACATACAATACTCCTTCCTGGATATTATTCACGGAATCCCGATATTTTGCAAACGACCGGCGCGGCCGTCCCGTTGCCTTGTCACTCCGGAAACGGCATGGTACAATCGGCGGGAATGAAGAAGGTCGTCGTTCTCGCCGCCGCCCTGGCCTGGATAGGAGGATCCGTCCTGATGAGCCAACCGACCGCCCCCGGCCCCCGCCTGCTGGCGTCCTACATCCCCGTTTCGGCCGGGCCCTGGCTCTCCGAGGCCGACCAGGTCTTCGACGCCGGGACGATCTTCGACTATATCGACGGCGCGGGCGAGGTCTACCGGTCTTACAATATGAGGCACCTGGTGGCCCGCCGCTTCCACAAGGACGGCCGGCCCGACATCGTCGTGGACGCTTTCGACATGGGCTCCGCTGCGGATGCCTTCGGCGTCTTCACCCACGATCTCGACGGGGCGGACGCGGCCATCGGCCAGGGCTCGACCTATAAGGCCGGGCTGCTGTCGTTCTGGAAGGACCGCTACTTCCTGTCCGTCTATGCCGAGGAGGAGACGGCCGAGACCAAACGGCAGCTTCTCGAGCTCGGGCGGACGATCGCCGCGGCCATTCCCGGCGCGGGGGAGAAACCGGGGCTCCTGAAGCTCCTTCCGGAGGAGGGCCTGGAGGCCGGCCGGGTCCGCTTCTTCCACAATCACTCCGTCCTCAACTATCATTATTTTGTCGCCGCCGCCGACATCCTCCGGCTGGCCCAGACGGCCGACGCGGTCCTGGCCGATTATCGGGAGAGCGGCGGCCGCAGCCGCCTGCTCGTCGTCTCTTATGCCGACCCCCCGGCGGCCGCCAAGGCGGGGGCGTCGTTCGCGGGGGCTTATATGCCCGACGCCCGCCAGGGCGCCGGGATGAGCACCGGGAACCGCAAATGGACGGCCTTCCGTGTCCGCGGCCGGTTCGTGGCCGTCGTCTTCGACGCGGCCTCGGAAGAGGGGGCCCGGGCCCGGTTGGACGCGGTGGAGCGCCTGATCGACGGAGATGAGCGAGGAGAGTGAGCATGAGTCACAGAACGATCACGCGGAGGGATTTCCTGAAGGTCGCGTCCGCGGCGCCTCTGGCCGGCGCGCTCGCCCCGGTTCTCGCGCGCCCGGCGGCGCCTGAGAGCAAGGTCCGCGTCGTCCTGGTCCGGCACGAGGCCGCCCTGGATCCGTCCGGAGCGCCCCAGGCCGAGGTCATCCAGGCGATGCTCGACGACGCCGTCCGGGCCCTGATCGGGGATAAGGACATCGTCAAGGCCTGGAAGACGCTCATCCGGCCCGACGACACGGTCGGCATCAAGACGAACGTCTGGGGCAAGCTGTCCACGACGGCCGAGGTCGAGCAGGCCATCAAACGCCGGGTCATGGACGCCGGTGTCCCCGAGGACCGGCTGTCCGTCGACGACCGGGGCGTCCTCCGGAACCCCGTTTTCCAAAAGGCCACGGCCCTCATCAACGCCCGCCCGGCCCGAACGCATCAATGGTCCGGGATGGGCAGCTGCATCAAGAACTACATCATGTTCACCCCTCAGCCCTCGGCCTGGCACGGCGACACGTGCGCCGACCTGGCCGGCATCTGGAACCTGCCCGAAGTCAAAGGAAAGACCCGGCTCAACGTCCTGGTCATGCTCAGCCCGTTGTTCCACATGATCGGAACGCAGCAGTACAACAAGGACTTCACCTGGGCGTACAAGGGCCTGATCGTGAGCCGGGACCCGGTGGCGGCCGACGCGACGGGGCTTCGCATCCTCGAGGCCAGGCGCCGGGAGCATTTCCAGGACGACGGGCTCCTGAAGCCGACGCCGCATCACATCCAGCTGGCCGACACGCGCCATCACCTGGGTGTGAGCGACCCGGCCCGCATCGAGCTGGTCAAGCTGGGCTGGAGCGAGGGACTTCTGATCTAGATGCCGATCTACGAGTACCGCTGCGCCGACTGCCGGAAGAAGACGACCTTGGTGACGCTCTCCGTGAGCGCGGCCGTCGATCCGGTGTGCAGCCACTGCGGCGGCCGGAACATGGAAAAGCTCGTCTCGCGCGTCGCCGTCCGCAAGTCGGACGCAAGCCGGCTCGAAAGCCTGGCCGATCCCTCCGCCCTGACCGGCCTCGACGAGAACGACCCGAAGAGCGTCGCCCGCTGGATGAAGAAGATGGGCCGGGAAATGGGCGAGGAGGCCGGAGAGGACTTCGACCAGGAGGTCGACAAGGCCATGGAGGAGGCCGCCCGCGAGAAGGGGACCGGCGGGGACGGCGGGGAGGAGCTCTGATATGCGGAAGGCGGGCCTGACGGCCGCGGAGGGAACACGATGACGGACATCCTGCTGTTCGCGGGCGGCGTCCTGTTCGGCGCCTTGGTCGTCCTCCTCGTTCACGCCCTCCGTAAGAAGGACACGCGGGAGATCGCCCGGGCCCTGGTCAGCGCCACCGAAGCCGAGAAGATCCAGGACCTCGAGGCCCTCCTCGGCCGGGTGCGCGACAGCTTCGGGGCCCTGTCCCAAGAGGCGCTCAAGGCCAGCACGGGCGAGCTTCTCAAACTGGCCCGGGAGAACCTCGACGGCCGGGTCCACCTGGGCGAGAAGGACCTCGAATCGAAGAAGCAGCTCATCGACCAGAACCTCTCGACCATGAAGGGGGACATCCACAAGATGCAGGAGCTCGTCTCGCGGTTCGAGAGCGAGCGGGCCCGGCAGTACGGCGAGTTGGACGTCCAGCTCAAGACCGCCGCCCGGGAGACCTCACGCCTCCAGGATACGGCCGACCACCTTCGCCAGGCCCTGGTCAGCACCAAGGCCCGCGGCCAATGGGGCGAGCGGATGGCCGAGGACGTCCTGCGGCTGGCCGGGTTCGTCGAAGGCGTCAACTACATCAAGCAGAAGGTCCTGGACATGGCCGCGTCGCGGCCGGACTACACCTTCTGGCTGCCCCAGGGCCTGAAGGTCAATATGGACGTCAAGTTCCCGCTCAACAGCTATCTCCGCTATCTCGAGGCCGATAACGAGGCCGTCCGGGAGACCCACAAGACGCAGTTCCTCCGGGACGTCCGGACCCGGATCAAAGAGGTCACGACCCGCGATTACATCAACCCGGAGGAGAAAACCCTCGACTACGTCCTCGTCTTCATCCCCAACGAGCAGGTCTACGCCTTCATCAACGAGAACGACCCGGAGATCATGGACGAGGCCCTGAAGGCCAAGGTCATCCTCTGCTCGCCGTTCACCCTCTTCGCCATCCTGGCCATCATCCGCCAGTCCCTGGATAGCTTCAGCATGGAGAAGACCGCGGCAGAGATCCTGGGCCTGGTCAAGAATTTCAAGCGGGAATGGGAGAAGTTCACCGAGTCGATGACGAAGATGGGGGAGAAGCTCGAAAGCGCCCGCAAGGAGTTCGGCCAGATGACGGGAGCCCGCAAGGACAAGCTCGACAAGTCCCTCCAGAAGATCGAGGACCTGCGGCAGCTGCAAGGACTCGGGGAGGGGCCGGCCCTCGACGCCGACGCCGAGGTCCTCGCGCTCGAGGCGGGGGACCGGAAGGCCCCCGAGGATTAGCCGCGGCCGCCCCGGAAAAGGAGCAGCAAGGGAATGCCGATACCCCGATCGAAGAAGGTCCGACACCTCGCCGTCGCCGCCGCGGTCCTGCTCGTCGCGGCGTTCGCGGCCCGGGCGGCCCTGAAGAAGCAGGCCGTCGATTTCTATGTCCTCAAACCGTTCGACCTGAGCTACACCATCCTGGCCAACTGCACCGTCGACTATCCCGAGCCGCTGGACCTGAGCTTCCTCCAGGGCGGGATCGTCGGGTCGGTCGAGGCGCGGGACGGCGAGTCCGTCGTCCGGGGACGCCCGCTCGTCCGTCTCGACCCTTTCGAGGCCGAGCGCAATCTGGCCATCAGCACGGACGGCCTCAAGTCGGCCGAGGACAGGCTCAGGAACGCCCGCGAGGAGGTCCTGCCCAATCTCCGCGAGAAGCTCAACGAGTACGAGCTGAACCTGGAACAGGCCGAGCTGAACCGCAAGCGCTACGTCCAGCTCCTGGCCGCCGGCGGCGTCTCCAGGGCCGACGCGGAGAAAGCCGACAAGGCGTACCAGCAGGCCCTGTCCCAGCGCAACCAGCAAAAGCTCGAGCTCGAGAATTTCTCCCGCAGCGGCCTCCTGGCCGACCTCGAGAACCAGGTCTCGATCGCCCGGGCCCGGGTCGAGCTGGCCCGGCGGAACCTGGCCAACACGCGGATCGAGGCGCCGTTCGACGGGCTGGTCCTGAAGGTCCACGTCCAGGCCGGCGCGAAGGTGGCGGCGTCGGCCCGGGCGGTCACGGTCCTCGAGCGCGCCAAGTGGCAGCTCGTCCTGAACGTCGATCAGCGGGAGCTGCCGTTCCTGAAGCTCGGGCTCCCGGCCGTGGCCACGATGGACGCCTATCCGGAGGAGCGGATCGCGGGCGCGGTCTCGTTCGTCTGCCCCGAGGTCGACAAGGCCAAGAACACCTGTGAGCTGCGGGTCGAGCTCAGCGAGGACAAGGCCTTCGTCAAGTCCGGCATGGCCGGGCGGGTCGAGATCACGGCCGCCAAGTTCGAGCGCGCCCCGGCCGTTCCGGCGAAGTTCGTCAAGAAGGGCGCCGGCGGGCCGTTCGTCTGGGTCTGGAAGGGCCGCAAGGCTGCGCTGGTCAAGGCGGCCGTCCGCCCGGTCGGGGAGCGCTGGTCGCTCGTCGACGGGCTTCCCGAAGGCGCGGTCCTTCTCGACGCGGAGGTCGGGGCCCGGCCGGGCAAGCTCAAGCCGGGACGCGAGGTCAAGCCGGACGGAGGGACATGATCGTCCGGCCCTACGAAACGTACATCGCTTTCAGGTTCCTGCTGAAGGGCCGGGGGCAGACCGTCCTCCTGCTGGGAGGCATCGCGGTCGGCGTGGCCGTCCAGTTCTTCCTCTCGGCCCTGATCGGGGGCCTGCAGGCAAGCCTGATCGAACGGACGGTCGGCTCGGCCCCCCACATCTATATCCTGCCCCCGGACAGACTGCCGACGAGCGTCCTGGCCGAGGACGGCGCGGCCGTGGATTCCCGCCGGGTCCCGTATTCTGAGGACACCGAGGTCCTGTCCTGGCAGACCTACGCCGATTTCCTGAGAAGCGTCCCAGGCGTGACGGCGGTCTCCCCGGTCGCCGGCGGACAGGGCTTCATCGAGCGGGGCGGGGCCACGGAGAACGTGGCCGTCAGGGGCATCCAGGCCGAGGACGGAGGGCGGGTCTACAACCTCGACCGGAACCTCGTCGCCGGCCGGGCCGAGCTCAGCGGCGACGCCGCCGTCGTCGGCCGGACGGTCGCCGACAAGCTCCGGCTCGATCTGGGCGACCGGTTCTTCGTCCGCAGCAGCAAGGGCGTGGGCGACACGTTCACGGTCACCGGGATCGTCGACCTGGGCTCGGTCCAGGCCAATGCCCAGATCTTCCTGTCGCTCGACCGGGCCCGGAGCTTCCTCGGCCTGAACGGGGTCAGCGCCATCGAGGTCAAGGTCGCGGACGTCTTCGACGCCGAGATCATGGCCGTGGAGCTGCGCAAGGAGTTCTCGCGGGTCAAGGTCGAATCCTGGCAGGCCCGGAACCAGGAGCTCCTGATCGCCCTCCGGTCCCAGAGCGGCTCGTCCGGTGTCATCCAGTTCTTCGTGCTGTTCGCCATCTCGCTCGGCATCGCCAGCGTTCTCGGCATCGCCGCCGTCCAGAAATCGCGGCAGCTCGGCATCCTCAAGGCCATGGGCGTCGACAACAAGGGCGCGGCCCGGATCTTCCTCGTCCAGGGCCTGGTCCTCGGCGTCGGCGGCTCGCTCCTCGGCGTCGGGCTGGGCCTGGTCATCGGCACGACCTTCATCCGCTTCTTCGGCACCGGCGCGTTCGGCCTGAAGATCGACGCGTTCAACCTCGTCACCCCGGCCGTCCTGGCCGTGGCCGGCTCGACCCTGGCCTCGCTCATCCCGGCCCGGCGGGCCTCCCGCCTGTCTCCGATCGAGGTCATCCGGAATGGCTGACATCATTGCCGTCCGGGACCTGGTCAAGCGCTTCGGCGACGTCGTCCCGACCGTGGTCCTTCACGGCCTGACCGTTTCGTTCGAGCGGGGCGCGCTGACGGCCGTCATCGGCCCGTCCGGATCGGGCAAGACGACCTTGCTCAACATCATCAGCCTTCTCGATAGCCCGACGGCCGGGGAGCTCGTCGTCGACGGGCGGGATTTCTCGGCCGGCGACATCAACGCCTATGCGGCCTACCGGAACGCCCACGTCGGCTTCATCTTCCAGTTCCATTACCTCCTGCCGGAGTTCACGGCCCTTGAGAACATCCTGGTCCCGCACTGGATTGGGCGGGGCCGGCCCCCCGGGGACGTGGTCGGCAAGGCCCGGACTCTGATGACGGAGCTGGGTATCCTGCACATCCGGGATAAGTATCCCAACCAGATCTCCGGCGGCGAGCAGCAGCGGGTGGCCGTCGCCCGGGCCCTCGTCAACGAGCCCCGCCTCGTCTTCGCCGACGAGCCGACTGGCAACCTCGATCGCGAGTCCGGCGCGGCCGTGCTCGAGGTCATGTCGCGCATGATCCGGGAATTGGGGACGACCCTCGTCATGGTCACCCACGACCGGGAGATCGCCCTCAAGGCCGACCGGATCCTCGAGCTCGTCGACGGCCGCATCTGCAAATCGTTCCTGGTCGCCGAAGTCGGCGAGGACCACGCCCGCCGTCTGCTCGAGGACCGCAGCTGTTTCGCCGACGACGTGCCGCCGCCCGCGAACCGTCCGAAGACCCGAGGAGGACCCGCATGACGGACGACCGTAACGCCCTGGCCGGACAGGTCCTGGACGCGATCCGGGAGATCGAGCTCCTCGTCGCCGACCTCTACCGCCGCTTCGCGCGTTTCTTCCCCAAGGACCGGGAGCTCTGGGAGGGCCTGAGCCGGGACGAGGAAGGCCACGCCGCGGCGGCGGCCGAGCTCAAGGGCCTGCTGGCCGGCGTCGAAGCGCCGAAGACCGTCGGCCGGACCAACATCGCCGCCCTGAGCACATCCAAAAAAGGGCTGGAATACCATGTCCACCGTCTCGAGCGCGGTGAGATCAACAGGACGAAAGCCCTG
>JAPKZE010000206.1 GCA_026393955.1 Candidatus Aminicenantota bacterium | reverse complement strand
GATCTCCGGATAGACCGGAGCCACTTCCCGAACGAGCTTCGGCGGCTTGACGTCGCCGATGGCCCGCACGGGCGCCTCGACCTCGCCGACGACGCCGCCCAGGACGCCGCCGACCACACCGCCCAACACGCCGCCGACGACGCCGCCCTCGACGCCGCCTTCAACGCCGCCCTCGACCCCGACGTCCGAGAGCGTCTCTTCGGCGATCTGCTCGGGGATCTCGACCGGGGCGATCAGCCGGCCGGCCTCGGTCGGCTGGGCCGTCTGGGCCCGCTTGATCCGGGCGCTCTGCGTCGACGCCTTGCGCTTGGCCGGAGGCGGAGGAGGAGGCGGAGGAGGAGGCGGGGGCGCCAGGAACGCGCTGTAGACCTCGACCGTCGGCAGGTCGCCGGTCTTGAGAAGGGGCAGCACGATGAGCAGGACGATCATGGCGACGTGGGCGGCGACCGACAGCGGGAACACCACCGCCCGATCTCTCACCCGGCTCTCCGGCCGATAGAACGAATCCTTGAACATCTTGACCTCCGCAACTTGGGATGCGGGGGCTCCGGCCTGCTCGCGGGCGATGCCGGCCCGGACGCGGCCGGGGAAAGAGTCCCAGTAGCTCCGCTCCTGCGGGGCCGGGGGAGACGATGCGGCCACGGCTTCGATCCTGCGGATGAGCTCGAGGTCCCGCCGGCACTCCGGGCAGCGCTTGAGATGCTTCTCCACCCGGGGCCGGTCGGC
Organism: Candidatus Aminicenantota bacterium; assembly: GCA_026393955.1. Taxonomy (GTDB): domain Bacteria; phylum Acidobacteriota; class Aminicenantia; order Aminicenantales; family Saccharicenantaceae; genus RBG-16-66-30. The sequence goes on along the minus strand of JAPKZE010000206.1, from coordinate 2,578 downwards.
CGCCCGTAGCTCGCCGTCGGCGTAGGCCCCGATGAGTTCCTGGAGTTTTCGGTGTCTCATCTCAAGCTCCCCTTCCGGGCGGATCCGCCAGCCGCTCCTTCAGCTTCTGGCGGGCCCGGTTGAGCCGCGACATGACGGTGCCGAGCGGCAGTTCGAGCGTCCGCGAGATCTCCTCGTAGCTGAGGCTCTCGTGGAACCGCAGGACGAAGACGCTCTTCTGGTCGGCGGGTAGAGATTCCACCGCCCCATCGAGCCTGGCCTGGAACTCGGCCCGCTCCAGCCGCTCCTCGGGATCGTCGCCCGCAGCCGCGACCGGCGTGTGCCGGTCCCCGAGCAAGCCGTCCTCGAGCGGCCTCTCCCGGCTCCGGGCTTTGAGATAGTTCAGCCCGGCGTTGACGGCGATCTTGCGGAGCCAGGGGTAGAGCGGCCACGCGGCCTCGAACCGGCCCAGGGCGAAGTAGGCCTTGATGAACGTTTCCTGGGCCAGGTCGTCGGCCGACTGGTGCGCGCCGGTCAGACGCCGGCACAGGGCGTAGACCCGGTGCTGGTATCGCCGGACCAGGCTTTCGAAGGCGTCCATGTCTCCCTGCTGGGCTTTCCTGACGAGGACGGCATCCTCCGGATGCTCGATCGGTCTCGTCGGAGCTCCCATGTCTCATACACCTGGCCGCGGAGAATATTCCTCGCTTGTCATGATACACCTTTTTTAGGTTCTTCTCCCGGTTCCGGGAGAATCCCTCTCTTCGGCTTTGCTCAGGGCATTGCCTCTAGCTCCCCGGCCCCCTGGGAACCAGTTTGCACGGTTCCCCCCCGCTGCGCGGGCCCCCCTCTCCAGCGACGGGGACCTGCGAGGCAACGCCCATCGTCGCCACGAGAGGGAATCCCGGAGACGGGAGAAGAACCTTATTTATTTTAATCTTAAGCCGCGGGCGGCCGGACGGGGGCCGGTCCGGGGTCCGAGCTCCCGGGGTCGAGTGCCAGGAGCTCCCGGTAGACCCGTTCCCGCGATTCGAGGATGCGCCGGTGCTCGAGCGGGTGGAATCGCCGGAGCTCCGCCCCGGTCATGCGGCCGTCGAGCCAGATCCGGCTCATGGGAAAGACCTCGGGATTGAGGTGGACCGTGTACATGTGCCAGATCAGGATGGCCGTGAAGGCCAGGATGGCCTCGTAGCCGTGGATGACGACGAAGACCTGGTGGAGCCAGAGCGGGAAAAGCTTCAGGGACAGGCCCGGACCCCACATGAAGAAGCCCGTGAGGATCATGACCGTCGAGCCCCAGAGGAGGGACCAGTATTCGAACTTCTCGACGTAGCTGTAGCGGCCGAACTCCGGCTTGGGCGAGCCGGGGCGGAAAACGGCCAGGACGTCCCGGACGTCGCGCCACCGGGGCCGCTTGTCCCGGAAGTTCTGCCGCCCCCGCGGGGTCAAGGCCGTATAGACGAGATGCCAGGCCAGGTCGCCGATGAGGACGACAGCGGCGGCCCGGTGGAGTAGCCCGCGCAGGGTGTAGGCGACGGTCCGGCCGGTGACGAGGCGGATGAGCCCGACCTCCCCGGAGAGGACCGGCAGGCCGGTCAGGATGAGGACGATGAACGAGGCCGCGAGCAGGCCGTGCTGCCAACGCTCCGCGAGGTTCATCCGGACGAAGATCTCGTCGTCCGGGACGAGGCCGAGGGGGTCGACGGCCGGCGCGCTCAACGGTCCCTCCGGGCCCTCATGAGATCGGCGGCAACATAAGCGAGAAAGAACACGCCCATGGCCGCGATCAGGGCCTTGTAGAGGACCCTGACGACGCCGGGCGGGGTTCGCAGCTCCGTCGATGCAAGCTCGTGGACCCGGCCTCGGGCAAAGTTCGCCCCCGCGCCCTCGTGGCAGCGGCCGCAGGTCGCCGGACGGTTGGAGACATGGACGGGCGAGCCCGGGTCGGACGACGGGAGCACGTCATGATAGCCATGGCAATCTTTGCATTGCACCGGCTTGTCCGACAACCGTGGGCTGGCCGTCCCGTGGACGCCGCCGGCCGTCATCCGGGCGAAGTCCGCGTGGCAGCGGGCGCACGCCACGGCTTCGAGGTCCGCGGCGTGAGGGAAATCTTCGACGCCCTTGAGGTCGATGTGGCAGCCGAGACAGCCGCGCCCCGTCCGTCCGTGGACGGAGGCTGCGAACGCGGCCGGTTGGACATAGATCGGCGTCCCGGCCGAGGACTTGAGCTCCGGGTCGTCGTGGCAGACGAAACAGGTCTTGTCATCGGCCTGAGGCAGCGGACCGGAACCGGCCCGGACGAAGGCGACGGTCATCATCCCGGCCAGGACCAATCCCGCCCCCAGCCGCCAGGCCGAACGCTGGCTCATCGGGCGGCCCTCACTTGGCCGGAACGGGGTGCTTGACCTTGTCCCAGGCCTTCTTGAAATCGAAGGGCACGTCGTGCGCGTTCTGATGGCACTTCAGGCATTGGGCCTCGATGGCGGCCGCGTCGGTATAGACGGCGAGTCCGTTCTGGACGGCCTTCGCTTCGTCCTGCATGATATTCAGCTTCCGGTAGCCGCTCCCGGCGCCGTGGCAGACCTCACAGGTCACT
>JAPKZE010000141.1 GCA_026393955.1 Candidatus Aminicenantota bacterium | reverse complement strand
CACCGCGAGCTGCCCATCCGCCCCGATTACGTCGGCAAGGTCCTGCCCACTTCCCACCGCGAGCGCGTCCGGGTCCGGCTCAAGGAGACCGACGGCAGCGAGGAGATCTTCATCGCCGAGCCGGTCCGCATCGGGCAGGTGGGGAAGCGGTGATCATCCTTCGCGGCGGCCGCGTCGTCTGCCCGTCGGAAGGACTCGACGACCTCCTCGACGTCCTCCTCGACGGAGAACGGATCGCGGCTGTCGGTCTATCGATCGACGCGGCTGTGGCCCGGACGGTCGACTGCCGCGGCCTCGTCATCGTCCCCGGTCTCATCGATATGCACGTCCATCTGCGGGAGCCCGGGTACGAAGCCAAGGAGACCATCCGGACCGGCGTCCGGGCGGCCGTCCGCGGCGGCTTCACGACGGTCTGCGCCATGCCCAACACCCAGCCCGTCAATGACCGGCGCGAGACGACCGAATGGATCCTGGCCGAGGCCCGCCGGTCCGGTCTGGCCAATGTCCTGCCCATCGCGGCCGTCACCCGCGGCTCGGCCGGCGAGCATCTGGTCGACATCCGCGACCTCGTCGCGGCCGGGGCGATCGCTTTCTCGGACGACGGACGGCCGGTCGAGTCGGACCCGATCATGCGCCGGGCCCTGGAAGAGGCGGAAGCGGCCGGAAGTCTCGTCATCGACCACTGCGAGGTCCGCTCGCTGGCCGCGAACGGCGTCGTCAACGCCGGCCCCGTCGCGGCCCGCCTCGGCGTGCCGGGCATTCCGCCGGCCGCGGAGGACATCATGGTCGCCCGCGATATCGCCCTGGCCCGGGAGACCGGGACCCGGGTCCACATCGCCCACGTTTCGACGGCCGGGGCGACGGCCGCCATCGCCGCAGCCCGGCGGGCCGGCGTCCGGGTCTCCGCCGAAGCGACGCCGCACCACCTCCTCCTCACCGAGGGATCCCTGGCGTCCGGCGATTCCGACCACAAGATGAACCCGCCCCTGCGGTCGGCCTCCGATGTCGCCGCCCTGGTCGAGGCCCTGCGGACGGGCGTCGTGGACGTCATCGCCACCGACCACGCCCCCCATACGGCGGCGGAGAAGGCTCGGGGTCTCCTCGACGCCCCCTTCGGCATCGTCGGGCTCGAAACCGCGGTTTCCCTGGTGCTCGACCGCTTCGTCGCCGCGGGGATCATTTCGCTCGGACGGTTCGTCGATCTCCTCTCGGCGAATCCGGCCCGGCTGCTCGGTCTTGCGCGGAAGGGACGGATCGCCGTCGGGGCCGATGCCGACCTGACCGTCCTCGATCCGGACCTGCCGGTCACCGTCGATAAGGACCGGTTCGAATCCAAGGGCCGCAACACACCCTTCCACGGCTGGACGCTCCGGGGCGCTCCGGTCATGACCATCGTCGGCGGCCGGATCGTCTACCCGTTCGACGGCGGGGACCCGGCGGAACGCCCATGACCCCGGACCCCAAGAAGCTCGACCGCCTGGAAAAGGCCGTCGGCCATGTCTTCAAGGACAGGGACCTGCTGGCCAAGGCCCTGACCCACAGCTCCCACGCCTATGAGACCGCACCGGATTCGCCCGAGGACAACGAGCAGCTCGAATTCCTGGGCGATTCGGTCGTCGGCCTCATCGCCGCCGAGTTCTTCCTGCGGGCCTTTCCGGAGAGGAACGAGGGCGAGCTGTCGAAGCTCAAGGCCTCGGCCACGAGCACGCTGGCCCTGGCCCAGCTGGCCCGGGGGATCAAGCTCGACAAGGCCATCCGCCTCGGCCGGGGCGAAGATAAGGGCGGCGGCCGGAAGAAGATCTCGATCCTGGCCGGTGCCTTCGAGGCCCTGACGGGCGCGCTCTACCTGGACGGCGGTTTTGACGCGGCCAGGGCCTTCATCTGCGGGCTGCTCGAGGCGTCCCGCAAGCCCATCCGATCGGGAACTCAGACGATCAACAACGCCAAGTCGGCCCTCCAGGAGATCTGCCAGAAAGCCGGGCTCCCCGCGCCCGCCTACCGCCTGGTCTCGGAAAAGGGTCCGGCCCACGACCGCACCTTCGTCATCGAGGTCCGCCTCGGGGACAGGACGCTGGGGCGGTCGAAGGGGGGGTCGAAGAAGAGCGCCGAACAGGCCGCCGCCGAAAAGGCCCTCAAGTCCTTCTTCGGACGGAAGATCAAGAGGATCTCGCCCGAGGCCTTCGTCATCGAAGCCGACGACCTCGTCCTGCCCTGAGACCGGGCCGCGCGGCCCCTCAGGGCCCCATCAGCACGGCGACCGGCCGGAGGGCCGGCACGTTCTGGCAGACGATCCGGATGACCGCCGTCAAGGGCACCGACAGGATCATCCCGGGGATCCCCCAGAGCCAGCCCCAGAAGAGCAGCGAGAAGAAGACGAGAAGCGGGCTGAGACCCAACCCCTTGCCCATGATCCTGGGCTCGACGAGATTGCCCATGATCATGTCCGATCCTGAGGTGATGATCAAGATCAGGAACGGCGTCAAAAAGGTCCCGGTCTGAAAGAAGGCGAATCCGACGCGAAGGACCGCGGCGATGAGCGAGCCGAAGGTCGGGACGAAATTGAGGAGGAACGCCAGCAAGCCGAAGAGGGCCGCGAAATCGATGCCGAAGGCCTTCAGGACGATCCAGACCGTCAGGCCGTTCACCAGGCTCATGGCCGTCTTGATGACCAGATATTTCCGGATCTGAACGTTGATCCGGCCGATGATCCCGTGGACGCGTCCGGCATGACCGTCGCCGATGGCCTTAGGGATCTTCGCTTCGGCCCGTCCCCGGCCGGCGACGATGAAGACGAGGAAGAGAAAGACCAGGAGGAGCTTGCCGAGGACGTCGAAGAGCGGACCAATGTTCTTGAGGATGAAGCTCCCGATCTTGCCGATGTCGAGACTGCCCAGGGCCGCGGGCACGTCGATCTTGAACGGGCCCACCCCCTTGGCCAGGATGCGGGTCAGGTCGGTGAGTCGGTCCTGGTACTTCGGCAGCTCGGTCACGAAGGCTTTGCCGCTGGTGTAGACGAGAATGCCGGCCAGACAGAGAAAAACGAACATCAGCACCAGGACGATGACCACCGCCCACGAACTGGGGCAGCGGCACCTGGTCAGGAAGGTCAGGGCGGGGTCGATGATGTAGGACAGGAAGACGGCCAGGATGAACGGAATGAGGATGGGCTGGGCCAGCTTCAGGACGATGCCGGCCACGAAGACGAGAACGACAGCGAGGGCGGTCTTGAAATAGCTCTCATCGTTCACGCCGGCCTCACTTCCGGGTCTGGCGGCCGGCCGCGAGAGCGGCCGTCAGGGTCCGGAGGAGCGCCTCCCCCGCCGGCTCGAGCCCGTCCGGGACGCGCATCGCGCCGCAGAGAACGCCCGCGGCCCGCCCGATGTAGAGATGCTGCCCGTAACGGTTCCGGGCGTGGACGCCGGCGGCGATCTTCTCCACGGTCTGCCCGTCGGATTTCAGGGCCACGACGAGCTTCGTCAGCATCGCTTCGGCGTCCTGGTCCGATCCGCCGTCGACGAAGAATCCTTCCATCTCGCGGCCGCCCGACGCGTAGGTCGCGACATAGCCGTCGCGGAGGAATTCGTAGCCCATGAAATTCTTCTTGACGTACTTCTCGCTCCGGACGACCAGGCCGTCCTTGGGAAAAGCCGTGACCAGCGCCGGGAGACCGCTCCCCGGCTTGATCGCCCCGGCCACCTTGGCCCCGACCTCGGCCAGGGCCGACTCCGTGGCGTCGCCGAGGCCGAAAGCCAGCATCTTGACGTAGAACCGGCCGGCCAGGAAGTTCAGCGCCTCCCCTTCGAAATAGCCGAGATCGCCCAGGGCAACCGGCTTGTTCTCCGGGTAGCGCTCGGCCGCGAAGATGCCGAAGGCGTTCACCGGCAGGCCCATGTCGTAGATCTCCAGGGTCAGGGTCGCCCCCGGGCCTTTCCTTTCCAGATCGGCGACGAGAAGCTCGCGGAAATCGTAGCTCAGGTAGCTCTCGGCTGCGCCGTCGATGTATTCGAACAGATTGTCCGGGAAGAACGTCCGCGGGGCTTCCGAGAGGGTCCAGGCGGCCGGCTTGGGCAGGAGCGCCGCCAGCTCGGGGCTCGTCGGGCGCTCTTGGGCGTCCGCCGCCGGGAGGAGGAGACAAAAGGCGGCCAGAACGGCGGCGAGGGCCGCCGCTTTCCGGGATCGGGCCTTGGACATGATCGACCTCCGCGCGCGCAGGATCAGCGTTTACTATAACGGAGGGTTCCGGTCTTGGCAAGCCGCGCCGTGTCTCGGCGTCCGACCGGACGCTTCAGGGGCCCGATTGACAGGTCTTTTCAAAAGGACCATCATGGGTCCGCCATGGCCAGGTCGCGGGTCGTCGTCATCAGGTCCGGGAATGTCTGGACCGCTTCCGGGGGTCTCGATACGGCCGTGGTCGCCAGGATGTTCGACCGGGGCCTCGTCCTGCTGGCCGGAGAGGGCCGGGATCCCGGCGTCGCCGCCGCGCTCTTCCGCCCGGACGACCGGGTCGGCATCAAGGTCAACACGATCGGCGGCCGGGCCATCAGCACCAGGCCCGAAGTCGCGCTCGCCCTGGCCCGCCGGCTGGCCGGGACGGGCATCCCCGAGAACAACCTGATCATCTGGGACCGGACGACCCGGGAGCTGCGCGACGCCGGGTATGCGCCGGCCACGGGACGGAGCGGCGTCCGGGTCTTCGGCACCGATACGGACGGGGTCGGCTACGGCGCAGACCTCGTGGCCCACCTCGGCGTGGGCAGCCTCTTCTCCAGGATCCTGACGGACCTGACCACGGCCTCCGTCAGCCTGGCCATCCTCAAGGACCACGGCCTGGCGGGAGTGACCGCGGGCATGAAGAATTACTTCGGGGCCATTCACAATCCCAACAAGTACCATGACGCCCACTGCGATCCCCACGTCGCCGAGGTCTTCGACGCGCCGCCGGTCAGGTCCAGGCACCGCCTGACGGTCCTTGATGCGCTGGTCGTCCAGTTCCACAAGGGGCCCGCCTATCACCCGCAGTGGGCCGGGAAGTACGGCGGCCTCGTCTTCAGCCTCGATCCCGTGGCGGCGGACGCCGCCGGCTGGAGGATCGTCGAGCGGCTCCGGGAGGGAGCCGGCCTGCCCACCCTGCGGGATGAAGGGCGCGCCCCGGAGTATCTCGCGACGGCCGAAAAGATGGGCCTGGGCCGGGCCGATCCGGCCGCCATCGAAACGGTCGAGGAGACGGTGGCATGAACCGGCGCAGCTTCCTGCGCGGCGCGGCCGGGGCCGGACTCGCCCTGGGCGCGGGCCTGCCGTCGATCGGGGGCGCCCGGCCCGTTCTGGCCGACAAACCGAACCTCTCCCACGTCGAGGCCCGCTACTACGTCAAGCTCCCCGACCGCGAGATCGAATGCCGGCTCTGCCCGAGGCTGTGCCGCCTCGGCGACAAGGAACGGGGCTACTGCGGCGTCCGGGAGAACGACGGCGGCACCTATTACACCCTCGTCTACGGCAAGGTCTGCAGCCTCAACGTCGACCCGATCGAGAAGAAGCCGTTCTTTCACGTCCTGCCCGGCACGTCGGCCCTGTCCCTGGCCACGGCCGGCTGCAACGTGAACTGCAAGTTCTGTCAGAACTGGGAGATCTCCCAGGTCCGGCCGGAACAGGTCGAGGCCTACGACCTCTCCCCCGACGCAGCCGCCGAACGCGCCCTCGGAGCGGACTGCCCCGCGATCGCCTACACGTATTCCGAGCCGACCGTCTTCTTCGAATACATGGCCGACACGGCCGTCCGGGCCAGGCGACGGGGCCTCCGGAGCCTCGTCGTGACCGGCGGGCACATCAACCCGGAGCCGTTGGCCGACCTCCTCTCCGTGGTCGACGCAGTCAAGGTCGACCTCAAAGGATTCTCGCAGGCGTTCTACACCGATTACGTCCGGGGCGAGCTCAAGCCCGTCCTTGAGACCATCCGGGCCGTCGCCAGATCCAAAGTCTGGCTCGAGATCGTGGTCCTGGTCATCCCGACCCTGAACGACCGGATGGACCTCATCCGGGACATGTGCCGCTGGATCCGCGACGAAGCCGGCGACCAGGTGCCCGTCCACTTCTCCCGGTTCCAGCCGATGTACCTGGTCAAGAACCTGCCCCCGACCCCCGTCTCGACGCTCGAGGCGGCTCGCCGGATCGCTCTCGACGAAGGACTGCGCTTCGTCTATGTCGGCAACATCCCGGGACATGAGGGGGAGAACACCTACTGTCCCGGCTGCCACGGCGCCGTCATCTCCAGGGTCGGCTACCGGATCGGATCCGTCCGGCTCAAGAAGGGCAAGTGTGTGACATGCGGGACGCCGATCCCCGGGATCTGGGCCTGAAGCCTCGGCTGCCGCCGTTCCTCCTGGGCTTTCTGGCCGCCTCGTTCCAGATCTATCTCCTCAGAGAATTCGCCGCCGAATTCTACGGCAACGAGCTCATCTTCGGTCTTTTCCTGGGGTCCTGGCTTCTCTGGGGCGGGCTCGGCAGCCTGGTCAGGCCCGCGCCCCGCCGGACGGCCGGGGTTTCCGGATTGGCCGGGCTCTACGGCCTGGCCATCGGCCTTTTCTTCGTCGGCCTGGCCGGCCTGCGGTTCTCCCACAAGGTCTTGGGCGTTCTTCCGGCTGAGCTGATCGGTCTCGCGCCCGCGCTCGGAGCGGCCCTCCTTCTGAGCCTCGTGCTGAGCTTCCCTCTCGGCCACGGCTTCGTGCTGAACGTTGGCCTTCACCGGGGGGACGTCGCGACGGTCTACATCCTGGAATCCGCCGGCGCGGCCGCGGCCGGCCTCCTGGTCCACTTCGGGCTCATCCCACGCCTCTCGAACTGGCAGGGCGCGGCCTTGGTCGGGGGGGCGGCCGCCATCGTCGTCTTCGTGGCCATGAAGCCGGGCCGCTGGAAACCTCTCCTGGCCGGGGTCGCCGTTTTGGCCGCGGCGCTGGCCGGCCTCGACCGACCGGCCCAGGAAGCGGCTTGGAAGCCCTTGCGCCTGGTCGCAGCCCGGGATACCCGCTACGGCAAGCTGGAAGTCATCCGGACCGAGGAACAGATCACGTTCTTCGACAACGGACTGGCCATCTTCTCCAATCCCGACGAGGGGGCCGCCGAGGAGTCGATCCACTTCGCGTTGCTGCAGCGGCAGGGCCCGCGCCGCGTGCTTCTCATCGGCGGGGGCATCAGCGGCGGCGCCGCCGAAGCCCTGAAGTACCCCGATGTCCGCGTCGATTGCGTCGAGCTCGACCCGGCCGTGATCAGGATGACCTTCAAGCACCTGTCCGGGCCGATGCGGGCGGCGCTCATCAATCCCCGGGTCCGCATCGTCGCCAGCGACGGCCGGTCCTTCCTCGAGAGCTCCTTAGACCGCTATGAGGCGATCCTCTTGAACCTGCCCGAGCCGGCCACCGCCCAGATCAACCGCTACTATACGCGGGAATTCTTTCTCCAGGTCCGCCGGAAGCTGGCCCCGGGCGGGGTGTTCGGCTTCGTCCTGCCGTCGTCCGAGAACTACATCAGCGACGCCCTGGGCCAATTCCTGAGCTCGATCGCGGCCACGCTTCGCGATGTGTTCCCCGAGGTCCGGGCCGTTCCTGGCGGGAACTGCGTCTTCCTGGCCTCGGACGCTCCTCTCACGACCGAGGCCGGCCGGCTTTCGGCCGAGGTTGGCCGGCTCGGCCTGGACGTGCGCTTCGTCGCGCCCGCCATGCTCCGGGCCCGGCTCGATCCGGCCCGGATCGAGCAGCTGGCCGGCAAGATCTCCGGCCCCGGCGCGAGGATCAACCGGGACCTCGTTCCCGTCAGCTACTTTTTCCACGCGGTCCTGTGGGCCGGCCAATTCCGGGGCCTCGAATCGCGCTTCCTCCATGCGGCCGCCACGGTCGCTCCGTTCTGGATCCTGGACGCACCCCTCGCCCTCTTCGCTCTCGGACTCCTGTTCCTGGCCCTTTCCAAGAGGCGCTCGCCGGCCCGTTATCTCGTCCCCGTGGCGGTGATGGGCTTCACTTCGATCGCCGTCGAGGTCGCCGTATTCGTCGCCTTCCAGGCCAACTTCGGCGTCGTCTACGGGAAGATCCCGCTCCTCCTCGCGGCGTTCATGGCCGGACTGACCATCGGATCTCTCGCGGCCCGGGCCAGGAAGCGGCCGGCCGGGAGCGAACTGGCCGTCATCCAGGGGGCATTTGTCCTTTTGGTCGTACTCACATCCCAAAGCCTGTCCGGGGCCGGAGGCGAGCCCGTGCCCTTTGCCCTGATCTTCGGTTTTGGCGCTCTAGGCGGCGGCCTTTTCGTCTCGGCCAACAGGAGACTGCTCCTCGAGAGGCCCCATCCCGGTCTCAGCTACGGCATCGACCTGCTGGCCTCGTTCGCCGGCGTCGTCCTGGCCGCCGGCCTGATCATTCCTCTCTTCGGCATCCCCGCCCTCCTGCTGCGCTTAGCCATCCTCAACGCCGTCTGTTTCCTCTTCCTCCTGGTTTCCTTACGGCGCCCCCTGTAACTCTTCGGGCCTGATGGGGATTGTATTATAATGGAGCATTAAGTTCGGGAAGCCCATGTTCGAAGACTCGTTCGCCACGCCAAAAAACGACCGGCCATCGCCCCGCGACCGGGCCTTAGGCCTTCTGGTCACCCTGCTATTCCATGCGGTCCTGGGTTTCCTCATCTACCAATACCGCTTTACGATCAGGATCCTGCCCTTCTCCAAGGAATCGGTCCGCACCGTCGTCATCGTGCCGCCGCTCAATGTCGCCATTCCCAAAGTCGTCGGGGGGCGAGGCTTGGCGGACCTCCCCGGCGGCCCTTCCGAAGGCGGACAGCCTGGACCGGCCGCCAAGCCGGCTGAGAAGGGCCGACCGGAGCCCGAAGCTCCTGCCGGAGAGCCGGGTCCGCCCGGAGAGGCGGGCCAGGCCGCCGGCGGAGGGACGGTGCCGCCGCCGGGGTCGGGCTCGGCCATCCCCTCCCTCTCCTCGAAATTCCGGGAATCGATCACCATCCACGGCAAGTCCGGCCTGACCATCCCGCTCGCTCCGCCGGGCACCCCGGCCGGGCCGCCCGGCGTCGGGGGCGGCGCTCCACTCCCGGACTTCTCGAACTACAGCCGCGGCGCTTATCGAGGCGGGGTCGGCGGATATGGAACGGGCGGCCGCGGCGGCACCGGAGGCGGCGGCACCGGCGGTGGCGGCGGCCAGCGGGTGGGCATGTCCATTCCGCTCAAGGGCTATGATCTGATGCCGTGGGCTACGGCTGTTATCGACAGGATCCAGCTCAATTGGGCCCTCCCCGCCGTGCCGGAGGTCCCCAACGACGCCAAGATCAGCATGATCGTCATCATCAAGAAGACCGGCGAGCTCGATTCGATCGAGATCCTCGAAGGGACCAGCATCGAGACCCTCGACCGGGCCGCCCTCGAGGCCATCCGGGCCGCTCTCCCCTTCCCCGCTCTGCCCGCCGATTTCCCCGGCGACTTCCTCGAGATCACCTTCGAGTTCGTCTACAATGACTAGGAGACTGGCGGCGGTCCTGGTCCTGATCCTGGCGTCGGTCTCCGTCCTGAGAGCCGATTGGAGATCGGACCTCAACGCCCGTCTCGGCCGCGATCCCGACTACCGGGCCGCCTGGGACTTCCTCGCCGAAGAATTCAAGAAGCTCGGGTCCGAGGACAAACAGACTGCGGCCTTCATCCTGCCCTTCCTGGCCTCCAAGATCGGCGACGAAGAGAAGGAACGGGACCTCGTGGCGGAGTATTTCGAGACCTACCTCGATAACGATCCCGATTTCGGCTTTCTCGACGAGTTCAGCATCCGCGGCCTCCTGGTCTTCTGGGCTTCCTGGAAGCGCGCCTATCCGCTGGCCTACGACCTCAATCTCCTCTCGTATCCGAGGACGCCGGCGACGGGCCTCCCGTCTTCGGTCGATGTGGGCCTCGAGCTCCTGAACGAAGCGTTCTACAGGATCTCGCTGGGCCCCTACATCCTCGAGGGCGGCTACTGGCCCCGGGGATACCACATCCTGACCATCCCGCTGCGCGGACTGTTCGACCGCTCGGACACGTACGAATTCACCCTCGACCTCAAGGCCGGGGACATCATTTGCCGGAAACCCATCCGCGTCCGGGTCGAACTCGCCGATATCGCCGGCGCGCCCGCCGCCCCGCCGCCCCGTGAGGACGTCTCGCCGATGCCGAACCTGCCCCTGAGACAGGTCAAGGAGGGCGAGATCTCGGTCTACATCGACGGGAAACTGGTCCTGCGGAGCCGCAAGCTGGCCCCCCGGCCCATTCCCTTCACCTTCGCCCTGGGAGGGCCGCTCATGCAGGGCCAGAAGCCTTACATGCCGCCCCCGACGAACGACATCCGGAACTCCGGTGTCAACGTGATGGACGCCATCGCCCTGGCTTATCAGGCCATCAAGGACCTGGTGGCCAAGAAACCCCCCAAGCCCATCGCGCCTTCCTATCAGAAGGTCGGCAGCCTCTCATTCGCCTACTCCCGGACGGCTTCGGGCGGCCAGTCCGTATCCGCCCGGGCGTCCTTGTCGCTGCCGCCCCGGAAGGCCGTCATCCTGAAGGAATAGCCCGCCGATTTGACTTCCGCGCCCGGCCTCTGCTATATCTTGGAGCAGGAGGAGGCCTCTCGGAGACGGCCTCCGGCCACGCGGCCGCGGGAATCGCCGGAAAGAACGGAGGACCAGGATGGGCGTTAAGGAAATCGAAAGGCGCCTCTGCCAGAGGTTCAAGATCCCCGGTGCGACCGTTTCCTACCGGATCACGAGGCTCTTTTCCCCCAAGTCCGGGAACGACGAGGAGTTCTGCCCGATCCTCGACCTCAGCCGCGGCGGCATCCGGTTCCTGACCCAGAAGCCCCTAAAGTTCAAGTCCAAGGTCACGATTCAGCTGTCCATCCCCGGCGAGCGGGTCCCCATCGACCTCAAGGGCCGGGTGCGCTGGTCGACCTTCAATGCCGGGAAGAGCTACAAATACCAGGCCGGCGTCCAGATCAATCCGTACGGGCTCGAAAAGCACCAGAACGTTCCCCAAACCCTGACCAAGATCGTCGCATTGGAATCGAAATTCATCGAACCCGAAGAGCCGTCCGACCCGTCCAAGCCGGGTGAATTCGGCGCCTGAGCGGGCCGGCCCGGTCTAGCGCCCGGCCTTCGGCTTGGCCGTCCTCTCCCCCTCGACCACGATCTGGGAGTAGTCTGCGATCCCCAGGAGCATCTTGGCGATGGACTGCAGGAGGCCCAGCCGGTTCTGCCGCGTCTTCTTATCCTCGGCCATCACCAGGACCTTGTCGAAGAACGTGTTGAGCACGGGCTGGAGCTTGAAAAGGATGCCCTGGGCCCGGGCGAAGTCGCCCCGGGCGATCATCGGCTGGGCGTTGCTGCTGACGATCGAGAGCGTCGAGTAGAGCTCGCGCTCCTCCTTCTCGACGAACAGGTCCGGATTGACCTTGGCCGCGGGCAGGCCCTTGAGGATGTTGTTGATCCGCTTGGCCATCAGGATGAAGGGTTCGAACTGGGGGCTGGACTTGAGGGCGTCCAGGGCCTCGACGCGGGCCTGAGCGTCGACGATCTGGTCGAGGCCAGGGCCCAAGGCCGCGGAGACGAGGTCGTAGCGGTAGCCCTTCTTCTCGAGGATGAACCTCAGGCGCCCGGCGAAGAAGTCGTGACAGGCGGCCTTGACCTCGGCCCGTCCGAGGGTCAGCCGGTCGCCGTAGGCGGCCAGGATGCGGTCGATGAGGAGGGGGAAGGAGAACCGGAGCTTCCGGTCCAGGACGACCTTGCAAACGCCTTGGGCGTTGCGGCGCAGCCCGAAGGGGTCGCTCGAGCCGCTGACCTGGAGCCCGACGCCGACGGCCCCGACGATCGAATCCATCTTGTCCGCGAGCGACAGGATCGCGCCCGTGGGCGAGGCCGGAGAAGCGTCCTCGAGGCTGCCCGGCTGGTAATGCTCGTAGATGGCCCTATGGACGTCGGCGGGAAGGCCCTCCTCCCGGGCATAGAGGCCGCCCATGCGGCCCTGCAGGCCCGAGAATTCCTTGACCATCTCCGTCAGCAGATCGGCCTTGCACAGCGAGGCCGCCTCGACCGCGGCGGCCTTGACCTCGGGGGCGAGCTTGTCGCAGAGATAGCCGGCGATCTTCTTCAGGCGCAGCGTCTTGTCTTCGTAGCTGCCGAGCTTTTCCTGGAAGAGCACGTTCTTCAGACCGGCCGCCCGATCGGCCAGCGGGACCTTGCGGTCCTGGTCCCAGAAGAAGCGGGCGTCCGCGAGCCGGGCCCGGAGAACGCGCTCGTTGCCCCGTCGAATGAGCCCCTTGGCGTCCACGACGGCGTCGGCGACCCCGAGGAAATACGGGAGCTGTTTTTCATCGCGGACGACGGAGAACAGCTTCTGGCCTTGCCGCATGGCCGTGGCCAGGACCTCGAGAGGCAGGCCGAGGTAGGCCTCTGGGAAGGCGCCGAAGACCACGAGCGGATGCTCGACATTGAGGGTCAGGTCGTCGAGGAGCGCCTCGTCGGGGTAAGCTTGGGCCTCGAGCGGGGCCAGCGCGGCGTCGATCTGGGCCAGGATCATCCTCTTCCGGTCGGCCGGGTCGACCACGACGAAGCTCTTTGCGAGGGCGGCGCGGTAGGCGGCGAAATCCGACGCCTTGACCGGCCCGGGCGAAGCGATCCTATGGCCGACCGTCTCGTCGGAGGCCCGGAAACCCTCGAACGACGCGGCCACGGTCCGGCTGCCGAAGACACAGAGCAGGCCGTGGATAGGGCGGGAGAAGCGGAGGGGGCTCTCCGCCCAGCGCATCATCTTGGGGAACGAGAGCGAGCCCAGGACGCGGGGAACAGCGGCGGCCAGGATCTCGGACGTCGGCGTCCCCTTGGCCTTGCGTCGGAAGCCGAGATACTCGCCCTTGGCGGTCCGGACCGCTTCGAGCTGGCTTTCGTCGACTCCCTGTGACCGGGCGAAGCCTTTGCCGGCCACGGTCAGGGCGCCGTCGGGTCCCTTGGCGATGGACAGGGGGGGGCCCGTGACGAGCTCCTCGCGGTCCTCCTGGCCTTCGGCGAGATCGCCGGCGGCGACCAGGCGCCGCGGCGTCGCCAGGGTCTTGAGGGAGGCGATATCGATGCGGGCGGCGAGCAGCTCCTGGCGCAGGCCGGCCTCGATCTGCTCGAGGGCCGAGCGGATGTGGGACGCCGGGAGTTCCTCGGTCAGAAGCTCGAGCAGGAATTCCATCAGGCGCCGTCCTTACCGCCGGTATAGCGGCGGGCGATGTCGTTCACGAGGCCGCGGATCTGGGAGATCATCTTGACCCGCTCGGTGACGCTGATGGCCCCGCGGGAGTCGAGCAGGTTGAAGTTATGGGAGCACTTCAGGCACATGTCATAGGCCGGCAGGAGCAGGTCCCTGGCGATGAGACGGGCGGCTTCCTTGTGGCTGGCGTTGAAGGCCTGGCGAAGCATGGCCACGGACGCGGCGGTGAAGTTATACTCCGAGAACTCTTTCTCCTCGCGGAGACGGAGGTCGCGGTAGCTGACGTCGGCCGACCAGTCGAGGTCGTAGATGTCGTCCTTCTGCTCCAGGAACATCTCCAGCCGCTCGAGGCCGTATGTGATCTCGACCGGGACGGGGGCGAGGTCGATGCCGCCGCACTGCTGGAAATAGGTGAACTGCGAGATCTCGAGGCCGTCGAGCAGCACCTGCCAGCCGACCCCCCAGGCGCCGATCGTCGGCGATTCCCAGTTGTCCTCGTCGAAGCGGAGGTCGTGGTCCTCAAGGGCGATGCCGAACGAGCGGAGGCTCCGGACGTAGACGTCCTGGATGTCCGCCGGCGACGGCTTCATGATGACCTGGTACTGGAGGTGTTTCTGGACCCGGTTGGGGTTCTCGCCGTAGCGGCCGTCGTCCGGACGCCTCGAGGGCTGGACGTAGCCGACCCGCCAGGGCCGCGGACCGAGGACCCGGAAGAAGGTGTCGGGGGTCATCGTGCCGGCGCCGACCTCCACGTCGTACGTCTGGGCCAGATAGCAACCCTGTCCGGCCCAGAACCGGTGCAGGCCGAGGATCAAGTCTTGGAGGGCCATCTAGGGTTTCTTCTCCCACCGCAGGACGGGGAATTTGGCCGCGGCCACCTCGTCGAGGCGGCTGACGTAAGTGACGTGCGGCGCCGCGTGGAGGATCTCGGGGTTCTCCTGGGCCTCTTTGGCGATGGCCTTCATGGCGTCGATAAAATGGTCGAGGTCGCGGCGGCTCTCGGTCTCGGTCGGCTCGATCATCAGGGCGCCGTGGACGATGAGCGGGAAGGACATCGTCGGCGGGTGGACGCCGTAATCGATGAGCCTCTTGGAGATGTCGAGGTTGGTCACACCGAAGGCCTTCTGGATCTTGTCCGAGAAGACGCACTCGTGCATGGACGCGGTCGTGTATTTGAGGTCGAACTCCCCTTCGAGGCTTTTGCGGATATAGTTGGCGTTGAGGACGGCGAACTCGGCGATCTCCCGCACGCCCACAGGTCCGAGCGTCAGGATATAGCACAGGGCCCGGACGTTGACCGCATAATTCCCGAAGTAGGCCCGGACGCGGCCGATGGATTCGGGGCGGTCGAAATCGAGGACGTAGCGGCCGCCTTTCTCCGCGATGACCGGGACCGGAAGGAAGGGCACGAGCTCCTTCTTGACCCCGACCGGGCCGGAACCGGGTCCGCCCCCGCCGTGGGGCGTCGAGAACGTCTTGTGGAGGTTGATGTGGAGGACATCGATGCCCATGTCGCCGGGGCGCACGATCCCGGTCAGGGCGTTCATGTTGGCCCCGTCCATGTAGACGAAGCCGCCCTTGGCGTGGACGATCTCGGCGATGCGCACGATGTCGGACTCGAAGACGCCGAGCGTGTTGGGATTGGTGACCATGAGCGCGGCGACCTCATCGGTCATGGCCTGCTCGAGCGAGGCCAGGTCGATGGTCCCCTTCTCGTTGGACTTGATCTCCTTGACCGTGTAGCCGCAGATGTGGGCCGACGACGGGTTCGTGCCGTGGGCGGAGTCCGGGATGAGGACGTACTTCCGGGCATTGCCCCGGGCCTCGAGGGCGGCTCGGATGAGCATCATGCCCGTCAGCTCGCCGTGGGCCCCGGCCACCGGCTGGAGCGTGAAAGCGTCCATGCCGGCGATCTCGCAGAGAAAGCCTTCGAGCGTTTTCAGGACCTCCAGGTTCCCCTGGATGAGATCCACGGGCGCGAGCGGATGCGAGCCGGCGAACGCGGGGTGGGCCGACAGGCGCTCGTTGATCTTGGGATTGTACTTCATGGTGCAGGACCCGAGCGGATAGAGGCCCAGATCGACGCAGTAGTTCTTCTGGGACAGCCGGGTGAAGTGCCGGACGATCTCGGTCTCGGAGACCTCGGGGAAGTCCTCGAGCTCGCGGCGCAGGGCTACGCCGGCCAGCAGGTCCTTCTTTTCGGGGACGTCCAGGGCCGGCAGCCCGGCGGCCCGCTTGCCCGCCGCGCTGATCTCGAAGATGAGGGGCTCGCGGATCTCCTTGATCATGACAGCACCTCCTGGAGCGCCCGGGCCAGGCGATCGATCTGGTCCTTCGTCCGGAGCTCTGTGACGGCCACGAGGACGGCGTTCTTGAGCTCGGGATAGGCCGACCCGAGGCCGAAGCCGCCGAGGAGGCCCTTTTCCCGCAACCCGGCGTCGACGGCGGCCCAGGGTTTGGGAAGGTCGATGACAAATTCGTTGAAGACCGGCCCGCTGAATCTCTTCTTGACACCCGGGACGGCGAGCAAGCGGTCGGCCGCGTAGGCCGCTTTCTGGGCATTCTGCCAGGCCATCTCCCGGAGCCCCTGCTTGCCCAGGGTCTCCATGAAGATGGTCGCCCGGAGCGCGCAGAGGGCCTGGTTGCTGCAGATGTTCGAGGTGGCCCGCTCGCGACGGATGTGCTGTTCTCGCGTCGAGAGGGTCAGGACGAAGCCGCGGCGGCCTTCCTTGTCGACGGTCTGGCCGGCGATCCGGCCGGGCATCTGGCGCAGGAATTCCTTCTTGCAGGCCATGAACCCGAGATAAGGCCCGCCGAAGCTCAGGGGCAGGCCGAGCGACTGGCCTTCGCCGGTGACGATGTCGGCCCCGAGCCTTCCCGGGGCTTCGAGGAGGCCGAGCGACAGGGCCTCGGCGACGATGGCGACGGACATGGCTTTGGCGGCGTGGGCGGCGTCGGAGAGGGCCTTGATCTCCTCGATGACGCCGAAGAAATTCGGCGATTGATAGACGACGGCCGCCGTCTTGTCGTCGACGAGGCGGCCGAGCTCGGTCCTATCGATACGGCCGTCCGGGCCGAACCCGACCTCGACGGCTTCGATGCCGAGGTTTTTGATGTAGGTCCGGACGACCGCGCGGTACTGCGGGTGGAGCGAGCCGGCCAGAACGACTTTGTTCCGGCCGGTGACACGCTGGGCCATCAGGACGGCCTCGGCCGTGCCCGTCGAGCCGTCGTAGAGGGAGGCGTTGGCGATATCCAGACCGGTGAGCTGGCAGATGAGCGTCTGGTACTCGAAGATGATCTGGAGCGTGCCCTGGCTGACCTCGGGCTGATAGGGCGTGTACGGGCTGACGAATTCGCCCCGGGAGCTCAGGTAGTCGACGACCGTCGGGATGAAGTGGTCGTAGGCCCCGCCGCCGAGGAACGACAGCAGGCCGACGCCGGCGTTCTTCCGTCCGATCGCATCGACCGTCCGGACGAGCTCGAGCTCCGACTGGGCCGGCGGCAGATCGAGGAGCCGCCTGAGGCGGACCGCTTCGGGGATGCAGCAGAACAGCTCGTCGACCGAGCCGACGCCCGTCCGGGCCAGCATCTCCTTCTTGTCTTTGTCGCTGAGAGAGAGATAGCTCATGAATAAACCCCCTGCGAGGCCGGCCGGGGCCTCAGTGCTCGAGACCCTCCAGGAATTTCTCGTAGTCGCCGGCCGAAAGCAGGCCGTCGAGGTCCTTCCTGTCCTTGATCTTGATCCGGACGATCCAGCCCTGGCCGTGGGGGTCCTTGTTGAGGAGGTCGGCCGTCTGGGCCAGCGCCTCGTTGACCGCGGTGACGGTCCCGGGGACGGGCGCGTAGACGTCGGAGACCGACTTGACGGATTCGACGACGCCGATCGACTGGCGGGGAGCCAGCTCCTTGCCCACGGCGGGGAGCTCGACGTAGATGATGTCGCCGAGCTGGTGCTGGGCGAAATCGGTGATGCCGACGAGGGCTTCGCCGCCCTCGACCTTGATCCATTCGTGTTCCTTGGTGTAGCGGAAATCGTTCGGATACATGCGTGCCTCCTTGGCGATCGGAATCGTTATTTCTTGGCCCTCTTGTAGAAGGGCGTGGGGATGACGCGGGCCTTGGTCCGTTTGCCCCGGATCTCGATCTCGAATTCCGTGCCGACGGACGAGCCGCCGATGGGCAGGTAGACGAGACCGATGGCCTTCTTCAGGAGCGGCGAGAAGGTGCCCGAGGCGACCTCGCCGACCCGTTGGCCCTTCCAGAAGACCGGGTAATGGGGGCGGGCGATGCCCGGCTCGGCCATCTCGAAGCCGACGAGCTTCCTGGTCAGACCCTCGGCCAGCTGTTTTTCGATGACCGGTTTGCCCAGAAAATCGCCCTTCTGGAGCTTGACGATCCACTTGAGGTCGGCTTCGAGCACCGTGGTCTTGTCCGAGATGTCGTTGCCGTAGAGCATGAGCTT
>JAPKZE010000391.1 GCA_026393955.1 Candidatus Aminicenantota bacterium | reverse complement strand
CAGGGTATTTCTCCATATTTTCGAAATAATCGGCGATCCAGTCCACGAACTGGTATCCGGCGCGCCGGAAATCCTCGTTTTTCATGGGCTTCTCCTCGTTTCGGGCCGGTTTCCCCCCCCCGGAGGGCCTCACCAATATATCCTATTTTCAGGGAAGACCGCCAGAAGAACGCCTGTCCCGGAGGGTTTCCTGGAAACGGGGAAAAAGAGGCCCTATTCAGGCTCAATGGCCGTCAGCCGGAGGCCCTTAGATGATCTTTTCCAAATAATGAAAAAAAGTGTTGCATCCGTACGCCACTTGTGGTATAATTCGGAATGGTTATCAAGGGGGCTCCGGAAAAAAAATAATTCAGTTTTTTGTACCTCTCTGCCTGCCCCCCCCCTTATCCCAGGTTTTCCTAAAAACGCAACGATTCCTCCCGCGGCCGGGTACTACCTGGTGAGTGACAGAAATGGCCAGCTCAGACCTCCTTTCGAATATCGTCGATAGACCTCACCTCCTCCGGAAGGGGTCAAACCTACGCAATGCCAAAATTCCTGGCACTGCGTAGGTTCGACCCCGTCTTTTTTGTTTGACCCCCTCTTTTTTTTAGAATAGAATCTCCCCAGGCTTATTCCGAAGGGAAGTCCGTTATAAGCGGACACAGCCCCCGCTACTGTATCCGGGGACGAATCCCGAAAGACGCCACGGCCGCGAGGCTGGAAGGCTCGGGAGGAGGACGATCCGGGAGTCAGGATACCTACATTAAGCCTCGGCCGGCCGGTCTTCGGGTGGAAGACGGCGGACGAAAAGCGGCGGGGGCGGCTGCGGAGCTCCTGCCATGTCCTTGAGAACGATCCTCGTCGCGACCCTCGCCGCGCTCCTCCCCTCCGCCCTCGGCGCCCAGGATGCCCAGCCCCGGACCGCCGCGCCCCTGAAGCACGATCTCGTCGTCACGGCCACGCGGATCGAAACGCCCGAGAAGAAGGTCGGCAGCTCCCTGACCGTGATCAGCGGCGAGGAGCTTGTCCGGACCGGTAAAACCTTTGTCCTCGACGCCTTGGAATCCGCCCTGGGCCTGTCGACCGTCCGGACCGGCGGGCCCGGCGCGGCGTCCTCGGTCTCGGTGCGCGGCGCCAACAGCGAGCATACGCTCTTCCTCCTCGACGGCGTCGAGCTCAACGATCCCATCAACCCCTCACGCTCGTACGACGTCTCCCACCTGCCGCTCAGCCAGGTCGAGCGGGTCGAGATCCTCCGCGGGCCCCAGGGTCTTCTCTACGGATCGGACGCGCTCGGCGGCGTCGTCAACATCATCACCCGGGCCGGCCAAGGCCGGCCGCGGCTCACCCTGGCCTCTTCGGCCGACACCCTGCGCTCGCTCGACGTCGACGTCTCCCTCGCCGGCACGGGAGGGAAGACCGAATACTCCTTCGCCCTCTTCCACGAACGGACGGCCGGCCTGTCGGCGGCCTCGTCCGCGTATCCCGGCAACGTCGAGAAGGACGGTTACCGGAACTTGAGCCTGGCCGCCCGCTGCGCCTACGCCCCGCGGCCCGGCGCCAGCCTGACGCTCACCGTCCGGGCCGTGGACGCCCGGACCGAGCTCGACAACTTCGGCGGTCCCGGCGGCGACGATCCGAACAGCGTCCAGGATTACGGCAGCGTCCTCGTCCGCGGGCAGTATCGGAGCCTGGCCCGCGGCGGCCGCTGGGAGCAGGCCGTATCCGTGTCGTGGCTCGGCGCGAGACGGTCGAACGACAACCCGACGGACGAGGGCCATCCGGACGAATGGGACGAAGGCCTCTACAAGAGCGGCCTCTTCAAGCTCGACTGGCAGAACAATTTCTTCCTCAAGCCGGCGAACACCCTAACGGCCGGTCTCGAGCTCGAGCAGGAAAAGGGCCGGTCCGACTATGTCTCGGAGAGCGTCTACGGCCCGTACGAATCCCGCTTCCCGACGGCAGGGGCCGGGGTCGCCGGGATCTACGTTCTCGATCACTGGGAGACCGGCGGCCGCTTCTTCGTCACGACCGGCGTCCGGGCCGACCTTCACAGCCGGGCCGGCGGCGCGGTGACCTTCCGCGTCGCCCCCGCCTATCTCGTCGCCGCCACGGGCACACGCCTCAAGGCGACGCTCGGGACCGGCTTCAAATCGCCGTCCCTGTACCAGCTCTTCGCCCCGGCCACTTCGTTCGGCCCGGTCGGCAATCCCCTGCTCCGGCCCGAGCGGGCCCTCGGCTGGGACGCGGGCATCGAGCAGAGCCTGGCCTCCGGCCGCGCGGTCGTCGCCCTGACCTGGTTCGAGAACACCTTCCGTGATCTCGTCGATTTCGACTACGCGGCCGGCTACGTCAACATCGGCCAGGCCCGGACGCGCGGTCTCGAGGCCTCGGCGGAAGCGAGGCCCGCGGACGGGCTCCGCTTGGCCGCCTCCTATGCCCGGCTGTCGGCTCTCGATACCGGGACCGGGGCGGAGCTCCTGCGCCGGCCCCGGGACAAGTTCTCGGCCGACGCCGGCGTCCGGCTCTTCGGCCGGATCGATCTGGCCGGGCACGCCCTCTGGGTCGGCCGGCGCCTCGACCGCGATTTCAGCGCCTACCCCTACCCCACCGTCGAGATGCCGCCTTACCTCCTGCTCGACGCCGCGCTCACGGCCACCCTCGGCCCGCAGATCGATGTCTTCTTCCGCGTCGATAACATCCTCGACACGCGCTACGAGACCGTCTGGGGCTACGGGGCGCCCGGCCTCACGGCCCGGCTGGGTTTCCGGCTGACGCTCTAGGACCTGTCCCGGCGACCGCGCCGGGCCTACTCGAGGCCGGTGAAGCCGGCCACGGCCGCGGGCCGGAGGACGTGCAGGTCGAAGACGACGATCTCGTTCGTGCCCGCCTTCAGGAAAG
>JAPKZE010000031.1 GCA_026393955.1 Candidatus Aminicenantota bacterium | reverse complement strand
CACGTAACCGGTCATGCCGTCTATTGTTGAATAAACACGCTCTCATGTCAAAACGCCAAGGAAATCGGGGACACGATCCCATTTCCAGAGAAATGGGTCATGTCCCCGATTTCCATGCTATAATCGGCCCATGCACGACCCCAAGTTCGTCCTGGAAAACCTTGAATCCGTTCAGAATAGGCTCGCTTCGCGGGGCCAGCGGATCCCGTTGGACGAATTCGTCCGGGTGTCCCGCGAAAAGAAGGACGTCCTCAAAAGGACCGAGGATCTCCGGGCGGTCAAGAACAAGGCTTCCGAGGAGGTCTCCATTCTGAAGAGGGAAGGGAAGGACGCCTCGGTCCTCATCGCCGAGATGAGAAAAGTCGGCGACGAGATCGGTGCCCTCGAAGAGCGGCTCAAGGCCTTCGACGAGGAGCTCAGGTCGACGCTCCTCAACATCCCCAACATCCCCCACGAGTCCGTTCCGGTCGGGCGGGGCGCCGAGGACAACGCGGAAGCCCGGCGCTGGGGGAGCCGGCCCGAGCTCGCCTTCAAGCCCCAGGCCCATTGGGACATCGGCGAAAAGCTCGGCATCCTCGACTTCGAGCGGGCGGCCAAGATCACCGGCTCGCGGTTCACCGTCTACTTCGGGGCCGGGGCGCGGCTGGAGCGGGCCCTGATCAGCTTCATGCTCGACCTCCACACCCGCGAGCGCGGCTTCACCGAGGTCCTGCCGCCCTTCATCGCCAACGCCGAGAGCCTGACTGGGACCGGCAATCTGCCCAAGTTCAAAGAAGACCTGTTCAAGCTCGAGGGCTTCGACTGGTACCTCATCCCGACGGCCGAGGTGCCGCTCACGAACCTTTATCGGAACGAGATCCTCGACGGCGCCGTCCTGCCGACGCGCTTCGTCGCCTATACGCCGTGCTTCCGGAGCGAGGCGGGCTCGTACGGCAAGGACGTCCGCGGCCTCGTCCGTCAGCACCAGTTCAACAAGGTCGAAATGATGATCTTCAGCCGGCCCGAGAGTTCCTTCGACGAGCTCGAATACATGACCGCTTCGGCCGAGGAGATCCTGAAGCGGCTCGGACTCCACCACCGGGTCGTTCTGCTCTGCACGGGCGACATGGGCTTCGCCAGCGCCAAGACCTACGACCTCGAGGTCTGGATGCCCAGCCGCGACGGCTTCATGGAGATCTCCTCCTGCTCGAACTGCATGGATTTCCAGGCCCGGCGGTCGGGGATCCGGTTCAAGCGCGAGGCCAAGGGCAAGCCCGAGTTCGCCCACACGCTCAACGGTTCGGGGTTGGCCGTGGGCCGGTCCGTGAGCGCCATCCTGGAGAACTACCAGCAGGCCGATGGCTCGGTCGTCGTCCCCGAGGCTCTGCGGCCCTACATGGATGGCCTCGAACGCATATCGGCTTTGAAGAAATAGATCGACGGAGGGATGGCCGAGTGGTTGAAGGCGGCGGTCTTGAAAACCGCTTTCCGGTTATCCGGAACGGGGGTTCGAATCCCTCTCCCTCCGCCACTTCAGATTTGCGCTTGGGGAGAACATCATGAGAGCGCCGCAGGACCAGCCCGTCAAGCTGACCGACTTGCCGAACGTCGGCAAGACGACCGCCGCCAAGCTCGAGAAGATCGGTATCAAGACGGCCGAGGATTTCCTGAAGCGCGATCCGTATGAGGTCTTCCACGAGCTCAGGACGAAGGTCGATAAGACCCTCTGCCGCTGCGCTCTGGCGGGGATCGTCGGGGCCAAGACGGGGGAGCCCTGGCACAAGATCACGAAGAAGACGGCCGCGGAGTACGAACGGCGCCATCCCCGCCATAATTGGGGCCCCTGCTGATTGGCTTTGTCAGGCCTCTATGCTAGAATAGCCCGAGTTCCCCGACCGCGGAGAGGTGCTGGAGTGGTCGATCAGGAACGCCTGCTAAGCGTTTGCCCTGGCTCAAACCGGGGCCGCGGGTTCGAATCCCGCCCTCTCCGCCACTAACATCCCCTCAGCACGACATCTCCAAGCGGACGGGCTGAAGCATGTCCTTGCCGCCTTGACTTTGAGTTCGCGTTCCCCTAGATTTGAGGGCAGATGTTTTTCATTTTGGATATTCTCCGCCCCGCCCCACCATTTCCGACGGAGAGCGAAAGGCCCACGACATGATCACGAACCGTCGAACTTCGGCCCTGCTCCTCATCGTCCTCGTCCTGGCCGCGGCCGGCGCGGCCTGCGCCGGGAAGCCGCAGGGCCCGTCGTACGAGGCCATTCTGAAAGTGTTCGCCGACCCTCCCTCCGAATACCGGAGCGCCCCCCTCTGGGTCTGGAACGACAAGATGACCCGGCAGGAGATCAAGCGCCAGCTCGAGGAGTTCAAGGCCCGCGGCATCGGCGGCGCCTTCATCCATCCCCGTCCGGGGCTGATCACGCCGTACCTCACCGAGGAGTGGTTCTCGCTCTGCGCCTACGCCGTCGAGACGGGCAAAGGGCTTGGGCTCAAGATCTGGATCTACGATGAGAATTCCTATCCCTCCGGCTTCGCCGGCGGCCACGTCCCGGCGGCCATGCCCGACGCGGCCCGGTCCGGGCTGAGGATGAGGAAGTTCGACGGTCCGCCGGCGAAGCTCGATCCGGCTCCCCTGGTCGTCCTCCGCCGGACCTTGACCGGGCTCGAGAACGTCACCGGCAAGTCGCTGCCCGCGACGTCCGACGGGGCGACCTATTATGTCTTCGACGTCGTCCGGGCCGCCCCGTCCCCCTGGCACGGCGGCTTCACCTACGTCGACATCATGCGCAAGGACGTCACCGAGAAGTTCATTGACCTGACCCTCAACGGGTACAAGCGGGTGATCGGCGCCGAGTTCGGCCTGACCGTGCCCGGCGTCTTCCAGGACGAGGCCGAGATCTCCCCGGCGGGAGGCCGCGAAGCCGTCAACTACACCCCGGCCCTCTTCCAGGCGTTCCAGATGCGCTGCGGCTATGACCTCCGGCCCGAGCTCGTCGGCCTGTTCGAGGAGGTCGGCAACTGGAGGCGCGTCCGGCACGATTTCTATGCGACGCTCCTGGACCTCTTCATCGAGAACTGGGCCAAGCCGTATTACGCCTACGCCACCGACAACAAGCTCGTATTCACCGGGCACTACTGGGAGCACGAATGGCCGCGGCCGCGGGTCTCCCCGGACAGCCTGGCCATGGCCGCCTACGCGCACATGCCCGGGATCGACATCCTGATGAACGAATATTCGACGGCGACGGACGCCCAGTTCGGCAACGACCGGGCCGTCCGCGAGATCCGCAGCGCCGCCAACCAGGGCGGCCGTGAACGGACGATGTCCGAGACCTACGGCGCCGGCGGATGGGACCTGACCTTCGCCGACCAGAAGCGGATCGGCGACTGGGAATATGCCCTGGGGGTCAACTTCCTCAACCAGCACCTGTCCTACGCCACGATCAAGGGCGCCCGCAAGCGCGACCACCCGCTCTCGTTCTCCGACCACGAACCCTGGTGGGGCCAGTACAACACCCTGGCCGACTACTTCGCGCGGCTGTCCGTGGCCATGAGCCTGGGCCAGCAGGTCAACAAGGTCCTGGTCCTCGAGCCGACGACCACGGCCTGGATGTTCTATTCCCCGACGGCCGAATCGGCCGATTTCACGTCGGTCGGCAGCGATTTCCAGGCCTTCGTCCATCTCCTCGAGGCCGAGCACATCGAGTACGACCTCGTCAGCGAGAAGACGCTGCAGGCGTTCGGATCGGCCAGCCACGCCCGGTTGAACGTCGGCGCCCGTTCCTACGGTCTC
>JAPKZE010000329.1 GCA_026393955.1 Candidatus Aminicenantota bacterium | reverse complement strand
ATGAGCGTGTCGACGAGCAGGCGGACGTACTCGCCGCGGCGCTCGCGGTACTCGGGCGGGACGTCATGGGCGCCCATGAAGGTCGGGACGATGTCGATGGGGTGCAGAGCGGCCAGGTCGCGCAGGCACTCGAGCTGCTTGATCTCGTCCTCGAGGTTGAGGCCATAGCCGCTCTTGGCCTCGACGGTCGTCGTGCCGGCGAGGAGCATCCGGTCGAGCCTCCGGAGCGATAGGGCCAGGAGGTCGTCGAGGCTGGCCGCCCGGGTCGCCTTGACCGTCGTCTGGATGCCCATGCCCCGCTCGGCCAGCTGCTGGTAGGTCCAGCCCTGGATCCTCAGCCCGAATTCCCGGGCCCGGTCCCCCGCGAAGGGGAGATGGGTGTGGGCATCGACGAAGCCGGGCATGGCCATCAGGCCCCGGGCGTCTATCGTCACGGCGCCGGGCTCCGGCGCCACCTGGGCGTGGAAGTCGTCCTCGGTCCCGGCGAAGGTGATGATGCCCTTGGCCGAGGCCACCCAGCCGTTCTCGACGGCGCCGATCTGCCGCATGGCCCGGCCTCGCCGGGGGAGGGGCCCGGCGCAGGTCACGAGCTCGCGGCAGCCGGCGACGACGAGATCAGCTGATCTCATGGGGCGTCTTCCTCATCGTCGAGTGCTTGGTCCGGCGGATGAAGGCCGGCGTCTCGAAGGGCTCCCATTGCTTGTCGCAGGACGCGGACGCTTCCCAGACGGGGCCTCCGCCGCCCCGGCCCTCGAAGAGGTAGGGAGGGGTCTGCGACTGGACGGGGAAGGGGGGCGGCGTCTTGCGGGCCGGACGCGCGGCGGGGTCGGCGGACGTGACCGGCACCGGCGTCGGCGCGGCCGCGACCTTCTCGACCGGCTGGTCGAAGCCGGTGGCGATGACCGTGACCTTGACCGTGTCCTTCATGCTCTCGTCGATGACCGTGCCGAAGATGATGTTGGCGTCCGGGTCGGCCAGGCTGTGGATGAGCTGGGAGGCCTTGGAGACCTCGTGCAGGGTCATCGTCCGGCCGCCCGTGATATTGATGAGGACGCCGTGGGCGCCCTCGATCGAGGTGTCGATGAGGAGCGGGGAGGAGATGGCCTTCTCGGCCGCTTCGAGGGCCCGGCCCTCGCCCGAAGCCAGGCCCGTGCCCATGAAGGCCATGCCCATGCCCTTCATGACCGACTTGACGTCGGCGAAATCGAGGTTGATGAGGCCGGGCTTCGTGATGAGGTCGGAGATGCCCTGGGCGGCCTGGCGGAGGATGTCGTCGGCCAGGCGGAAGGCGTCCTGGACCGAGGTGTTGAGGTTGACCGTCTGCAGGAGCCGCTCGTTGGGGATGGCGATGACCGTGTCCACGGCCGACTTGAGCTCCTTGAGCCCTTCCTGGGCCTGCCGCATCCGGACCCGGCCCTCGAATCCGAAGGGCAGGGTGACGATGGCGATGACGAGGATGTCGAGCTCGGCGGCGATATTGGCGATGATCGGGGTCGCGCCCGTGCCCGTGCCGCCGCCAAGGCCCGTCGTCAGGAAGACCATGTCGGCGCCTTGGAGGAGCTCGAGGAGCTTCTCCGTGTCCTCCATGGCCGCCTGGCGCCCGGTCTCGGGCCGGCCGCCGGAGCCGAGGCCCTTGGTCAGCTGCTGGCCGATGGCGACCTTCATCCGGGCCCGGTTGCTGTTGAGGGCCTGGAGATCGGTGTTGACGGCGATGAACTCGACGCCCTGGACGCCGTGCTCGATCATCCGGTTGACGGCGTTGCCCCCGCCGCCGCCGAGGCCGATGACCTTGATCTTGGCCCCGACGTGGTCCTCGACCAGGTGGAATTTCAGCCGGCTGGAATCGTCGCTCATGATGTCCTCCTTATCCTTCTCTGAACCAGTCTTTGAACCTGGCGAAAGCGCCTTTTTTCCGGTCTTTGGCCAAACCGCGATCCTGCCAGATGTGAAAACCGTAGAGGATGAGCCCCACGGCCGTGGCGAAGTCGGGGGTCGAGACCCGGTCGACGAGGCCGCCGACGCCGCCAGGATCGCCGCGGCGGACCGGCAGGTCGAAGATCTCCTCGGCCACCTCTTCGAGTCCCTCGAGGAGGGCCGTGCCGCCGGTCAGCACGACGCCGGAGTTCAGCGATTTGTCGTAGCCCATGCGCTTGATGTCGGAATCGACGAGACGGAAGATCTCTTCGGCCCGGGGCTGGATGATGTCGGCCAGGAGCTGGCGCGACAGGACCCGGGGCTTGCGGCCCTTGCCGACCGAGGGCACCTCGATCGTCTCCTGGTCCTCGACGGGCGGCCCGGCGATGCAGCCGAACTTCTTCTTGATCCGCTCGGCCTCGGGGATGGGCGTGCGTAGGCCGACGGCGATGTCATTGGTGAAGTTGTCGCCGCCGATGGGGATGGTCGCCGTGTACCAGAGGCTGCCGCGCTCGTAGATGGCCACCTCGGTCGTGCCGGCCCCGATGTCGATCTGGCCGACGCCGAGCTCGCGCTCGTCCTGGGTCAGGACGGCCCGGGCCGTCGCGATCTGGTTGAGGACGATCTCCTCGACGCCGATGCCGGCCCGCTCGACGCAGCTCCGGAGGTTCTGGAGGGAGGTCAGGGCGGCCGTGATGATGTGGACGTTGACCTCGAGCTTGATGCCGCTCATGCCGACCGGGTCCTTGATGCCGTCCTGGTCGTCGACGATGAACTCCTGGGGGATGATGTGGATGATGTCCCGGTCGGGGGGGATGGGGATGGCCTTGGACTGGTCGACGACGCGCCGCACGTCCTCCCGGGTGATCTCCCGGTTCTTGCCCGAGACGGCGACGACGCCGCGGCTGTTGAAGCTCTTGATGTGGGCCCCGGAGATGCCGAAGAAGGCCGAGTCGACCTCGACGCCGGCCATGAGCTCGGCCTCTTCCTGGGCCTTCTTGATGGCCTTGGTCGTGGCGTCGAGGTCGACGACGACGCCCTTGCGCAGGCCGTGCGAGTCGGCCGTACCGATGCCGATGATCTCGATCTTGCGCTCCTCGGTGACCTCGCCGATGACGGCCACGACCTTGCGCGTCCCGATGTCGAACCCGACGATGTAGCTGTTCTTGGGCATGGCTCAGTCTCCTTTTTCGGGTTGGGCGGAGTCGTCTTCGGCCGGCGCGGCGGGCGTCAGGTAGACCCGGCCGCCGAAGCTCAGATTGGCGAGCGCGAGCGGGCCGAAACGGCCCTCCCACCCGGCCCGCCGGGCGCGGAACACGGCCAGCTCGTCCGCCGGCGCCGTCGTGCCCACCACGACCCTCACGGGATCGTCCTTGAAGGCCAGCTCGAGCGTCCCGTAATCGCTGCAGCGGAGGCCGAGGAGCCGGTCCTTTTCGGCCGGGGGCAGGCTCAGGAAACAGCGGCGGGCGGCGTCCCACTTGTCGGTGAATCCGGAGGCGAAGCCGGTCTCGTCGGAGATGACCGGCAGCTTGTATTCATCGAGGGAGTCGACCGTCTCGAGGACGTGCCCCTCCTCGTCCGCCAGGCGCAGGCCGTTCCGCTCGAGCAGGGCGAAGGGCGCCCGCTCGACGACCGTGATGCGAAGCGCCGAAGGGAAGATCTTCTGGACACTGGCGTCCTTGACCCAGGCCAGCCGCCGGACCTGAGCCCGCACGGCCTCGAGGTCGCAGAGGAGGATGTTGCCCAGGCGCGGCACGGCGTAGTAGGTCTCGAGCGTCCGCCGCAGGCTGTCTTTGGCGCAGACGATCTGGACCTTGCGGATGGCCAGCTCGTCCCAGGTGATGACGAACAGGGCGGCCTCGCGGACGCCGGCGAAGAACAGGGCCTGGAGCGCCAACAGGGCCAGCACGTGCCGGGCGCCGAAGGCGCGCCGGCGCCTGTTCTTCCGGAGGACCAGAGCCTTGTCGCCCGGCCGGCTCAACGGGCGGCGGGCGAAGAGAGGCGGCTTCCTCTCCCGTCCCAGGTCGCCGATCACGGTCGCCATGTCAGCCTTTCGCCTCCAGCTCCGCGATGATGTCGGGGATGGTCCTGTTGACGTTGCCGGCCCCCAGGACGAGGACCAGGTCGCCGGGAACGAGGATGGTCCGGAGGAGCGCGCCGACCCTCTTCAGGTCGGGTTCGAAATAGACCTGCTTGTGGCCGAACTGACGGACCTCCTCATGGAGGGCCCGTCCGGTGACGCCGGGGATGGGATCCTCGCCGGCCGGGTAGATCTCCGTCAGCACCAGCACGTCGGCCTGGTTGAAGGCGGTGGCGAAGGCCGCCATCAGCTTGGACAGGCGGGTGTAGCGATGCGGCTGGAAGACGGCCACGACGCGGCGGGACCAGCCCCTCTTGGCCGCCTCGAGCGTCGCCTTGATCTCGGTCGGGTGGTGGGCGTAGTCCTCGACGATCATGATGTCGTCGACGATCTTGCGGAGCTCGAAGCGCCGGCCCGTCCCGGTGTAGCCGGCCAGGGCGTCGAGGATGGTCTTGGGCGCCATATCCAGGTCGAGGCCGACGGCGGTCGCGGCCATGGCGTTGAGGATGTTGTGCATGCCGGGGACCTGGAGATTCAGCGCGCCCAGCTTCCGGCCCTTGTGGAGGAGGACCGACGCGCTCCGGAACTCGTCGAAGGCGAAGTCCCGGGCGGTCAGGTCCGACTGGGCCGAGAAGCCGTAGGTGATGACCCGGCGCTCGATCTGCGGGAGGATGCTCTGGAGATTGGGATCGTCGAGACAGAGGATGACCGGGCAGTAGAAGGGGACCTTGTTGGCGAAGTTGATGAACGTGGTCTTGAGGTCGTCGACGCCCTGATACTGGTCGAGGTGCTCGTCGTCGATGTTGGTCAGCACGGCGATGAAGGGGGAGAGACAGAGGAAGGAGCGGTCGCTCTCGTCGGCCTCGGCGACGATGAAGTCCCCGGCGCCGAGCTTGGCGTTGGCCCCGATCGTGTTCAGCCGGCCGCCGACGATGATGGTCGGATCGAATCCGCCGGCCTCGAGCACGAGAGCGGTCATGCTGGTCGTCGTCGTCTTGCCGTGCGAGCCGGCCACGGCGATGCCGTACTTCATGCGCATCAGCTCGGCCAGCATCTCGGCCCGGGGGATGACCGGGATGAGGCTGGCCCGGGCCTTCTCGACCTCGACGTTGTCTTCGCGGACGGCCGAGGAGATGACGACGACGTCGGCGTTCTCGAGGTTCTCGGCCCGGTGGCCGATGGCGATCTCGGCCCCGAGACGCTGGAGGCGGCGGGTGGCGTCGTTCTCCTGGAGGTCGGAGCCGGAGACCTTGTAGCCCAGGTTGAGCAGGACCTCGGCGATGCCGTTCATGCCCGTGCCGCCTATGCCGACCATGTGGATGTGATTGAGCTTGCGGTAGCCTTTTTTGGTCACGCGAAGGACTCCTTGGGGGCGTGCGTCATCAGGGACAGGCAGAGCGCGGCGATCCGGCCGGCCGGGTCCTCGACCTGGAGCGCGGCCACGTTCCGCTCCAGGTCGTCGAGCTCTTCGGGGTGGTCGAGGAAGCGGAGGATGCGGGCGGCCAGCGCCTCCGCGGAGGCTTCGGCTTCGGCCAGGACCACGGCCCCGCCGGCCGCCGCGAGCTCGCTGGCGTTGGCGGTCTGGTGATCGTCGGCCGCCCCGGCGAAGGGGACGAGGAGGGCGGCCTTGCGGGCCGCGATGAGCTCGGCCAGCGTCGTCGCCCCGGCCCGGCAGACGACCAGGTCGGCCCGGCCGAAGTAGGCGGGCATATCGGGCAGATAGGCGGCCACCTCGGCCCGGTCGAAGCCGCCGGCCCGGTAGGCCGCGGCGACCTCGGCCAGGTCGTCGACGCCGGTCTGGTGGGTGAGCCGCAGCCGGTCCTTGGCGGCGGAGAACCGCGGCAGGGCTTCGACGATCCGGGTGTTGAGGAAATGGGAGCCCTGGCTGCCGCCGAAGACCAGGACGTCGAGCGACGGGCCGCGCTTCTTCGCCGGCAAGCCGTAGAACGCTTCGCGAACGGGATTGCCGAGGGCGACGCCCTTGCCCCGGAAGGCCGGCAGGGCCGAGGGGAAGGCCACGACGGCCTTGCGCACGGACCGGGCCAGCAGGCGGTTGGTGAAGCCCGGCCGGGCGTTCTGCTCCAGGATGACGGTCGGGACGCGGAACCACGACGCGAGCAGGACGATGGGGCCGGAGCTGTAGCCGCCGACGCCCACGACGAGCGCGGGCCGGGTGCGGGCGAGGATCCAGAGCGAGTGGACGAAGGCGAGCGGGAGGACGACGAGGCCGCGCAGGCTCTTGAGGCCGCGGCCCTTCAGGCCCTCGATGCGCATGGGGATGAAGCGGACGCCGTGGTCGGCCATGATGCGGCCTTCGACCTCGCGCCGGGTCCCGACGTAGGTCAGCGCGATCTCCGGCGCCAGCTCGAGCAGCTTCCGGCCGACGACGAGGGCCGGGTAGAGGTGGCCGCCGGTCCCGCCGCCGCTGATGATGACGGGAGGCCTTCTCATATCTTCACCTGTCCCCACGTGTCGCTCCGCTTCTGGCTGATGTGAAGGAGGAGGCCCACGGCGGCCAGCGTGCAGATGAGCGAGGACCGGCCGTAGGACAGGAGGGGCAGGGGCGTTCCCTTGGCCGGTCCGAGACCGAGGACGATGGACATGTTCATGAGGGCTTGGGCGACGATGGCCAGCGTGACGCCCGCGGCGATCATCTTGTAGCTGGGACTGGGCGCGGTCAGGGAGATCTTCAGCCCCCGCCAGAGGAAGAAGAGATACAGGCCGAGCGTGAGGAGGGTCCCGAGGAGCCCGGTCTCCTCGCCCAGGATGGCGAAGATGAAATCCGTGTGGGCGTACGGCAGGAAGTTGAGCTTTTGCGTGGACTGGCCGAGGCCCGCCCCGATGAGCCCGCCCGTGCCGAAGGCCAGCTTGGACTGCTCGACCTGGTAGCCGGCCCCCAGGACGTCCTTGTCGGCCGAGAGGAAGCCCTGGATCCGCTGGACCCGGTAGTCGGCCTGGACAAGATAAAAGCCGAACAGGGCCAGGGCCAGGAGACCGGCGGCGGCGAGGTAGCGGAGCTTGACGCCGCCGATGAAGAGGACCATCGCGGCCAGGGCAGCCAGCAGGACGGCCGTGCCGAAGTCCGGTTCGAGGAGGACGAGGACGATGGCGACGATGAGCACGGCCACGGGAACGGCCAGCGTTTTGATCTCGTTGATGGTGTCCTTCTTGGCCTCGGCGTAAGTGGCCAGGAAGAGGATGAGGCTGATCTTGGCCAGCTCCGAGGGCTGGAAGCGCACGCCGAAAAGGATGACCCAGCGGTTGGTGTGGGCGACGCTGGGCATGGCCAGGCAGAGGAGGAGCAGGAGGACGGTCAGGCCGAGGAGCCCGTAGACGAAGCCGGGCTGCAGGAAGAAGGGCTTCTTGACCGAGGTGAGAAAGGCGATGAGGGCGAGCCCGGCCAGCGCGCCGACGACCTGCTGGATCATGAAATGGAACGACTGGCCGTATTTCTCGCTGGCCATGAAGCTCGACGAGCTGAAGACGAAAAAGACGCCGAGGACGACCAGCATGACCGTGACCGCGAGGAGCGGCACGTCGAACGAGAGCCGGCGCCGGGCGCTCATCCCCGGGCCCCCTTCCGCCGCAGGCCCGCGGCCAGGAGACGGACCTCCCGCTTGAAGGTCCGGCCGCGTTCCTCGAAGTTTCTGAACATGTCCCAGCTCGTGCAGGCCGGAGCCAGGAGGACGATGTCGCCCCGGGCGGCCAGCCCGAAGGCGGTCCGGACGACCGCGCGGTAGTCCGGGGCCCGGACGACGGGCCGGGCGCCGCCGAGGGCCTGCTCGATCTTGTCCGCGGCCTCGCCGACGAGCACGACCGCGCGGGCCCGCTTCCGGACCGCGGCGCGCAGGGGCGAGAAATCCCCGCCCTTGCCGCGGCCGCCCAGGATGAGGACGACCGGACGGTCGAAGCTGGCCAGGGCCTTCAGGGTGGCGTCGACGGTCGTCGCCTTCGAGTCGTTGACGAAGCGGACGCCCCGGACCGTGAGGACCTCTTCGAGCCGGTGCTCGAGGCCGCGGAAGGCCAGGACCGACCGGCGGATCGAGGCGGGGGGAACGCCCAGCAGGCGGGCGATCATCGCGGCGGCCAGCACGTTCTCCAGGTTGTGGGCGCCCGGCAGGGCGATCCGCGCGGCCGGGAGGACCTTCTCGGGCGCGCCGTCGCGCAGGACGACCCAGCCGTCCTCGAGGCAGGCGCCCCGGGCCAGGCGGCGCTTGCGGCTGAAGCCGTAGACTCGGGCCCGCGCTTCGGAGCGAAGGCCCCAGACGCGGGCGTCGTCGCGGTTGAGCACGGCCCGGCCGTCCGGCCCCATGCGCAGGATGAGCTTGGTCTTGGCCGCGAAGTAGCGGTCGAACGTGCCGTGCCAGTCGATGTGGTTCTCGGAGACGTTGAGGAGCGCGGCGACGGCCGGGGTGAAGCGCTCGGTGTATTCGAGCTGGAAGCTCGAGATCTCGGTGACGTAGATGTCGTCGTCGCGGCTCCTGTCGACGAAGGAGACGAGCGGGGTGCCGATGTTGCCGGCCAGGCGGGCCCGAAGGCCGGCCTCCCGGAGGATCTTGTGGACGAGGGTGGTCGTGGTCGATTTGCCGTTGGAGCCGGTGATGGCGACGATCCGGCCCTTGAGGAACAGACAGGCCAGCTCGATCTCCGCGAGGACCGGGACGCCCCTGTCGCGGGCGGCCAGGATCTCGGCGATGGGCGGGACGCCCGGGCTGGGGACGATGAGGCCGGCCGAGAGGAACGTCTCCGGGCGGTGGCCGCCCGTCTCGAAGACGACGCCGCGGTCGAGGAACGGGCCGAGCTTGGCTCCGAAGGCCTCGGCCGGCTTCCTGTCGCTGACGGTGACCCGGGCGCCGCGGTCGAGGAGAAAACGGCAGAGAGCCTCGCCGGTCCGCTCGAAGCCGACGATGAGGACGCTCCGGCCGCGAAGTTCCATGTCTATCTCAGTTTCAGGGTCGACAGGCTGAAGAGGGCGAAGATGATGGCCAGGATCCAGAACCGGATGACCACCCGGCCCTCCGGCCAGCCGGAGAGCTCGAAGTGGTGGTGGAGCGGGGCCATCTTGAAGACACGCTTGCCCCCGCTCAGCTTGAAGTAGCTGACCTGGATGAGGACCGAGAGGGCTTCCAGGATGAACACGCCCGCCACCGTGAAGAGCAGGAACTCCTGCTTGATGAGCAGGGCGATGACGGCCATGGTCCCGCCGAGCGACAGGGCTCCGACGTCCCCCATGAAGACCTGGGCCGGGTGGCAATTGAACCAGAGGAAGCCGAGGCAGGCCCCGGCCAGCGCCCCGGCGAAGATGGTCAGCTCGGCGGACAGGGGCACGCGCGGGATGCCGAGGTACATGGACCACTTGGCGTTGCCGGCGATGTAGGTCAGCGCGGTCAGGGCCGCGGCGCTGATCAGGGTCAGTCCGATGGCCAGGCCGTCCAGCCCGTCGGCGAGATTGACGGCGTTGGAGGATCCGACCAGAATGAAGACGATCCAGGGCAGGTAGAACCAGCCGAGATAGGGGAGCCATTTCTTGAAGAACGGGAACACCAGGTTCAGGCTGAAATTGTCGTGGGAACCCATCCAGATGAAGACCAGCCCGACGGCTGTCGCCAGGCCGATCTGGAGGGCCATCTTCTGCCAGGGCCGGAGCCCCAGGGACTGTTTCCGCCGGACCTTGAGCACGTCGTCGATGAGCCCGACCAGGCCGAACAGGATCATGGACAGGATGGCGATCCAGACGTAGAGGTTGCCGAGGTCGGCCCACAGGAGCGTCGGGACGACGGTGCAGAGGATGATCAGGAGACCGCCCATGGACGGCGTCCCCTTCTTGGCGTAATGGGCCTTCGGGCCGTCGGCCCGGATCTCCTGGCCGATCTGGCGCCTCTGGAGGAGCCGGATGACCGGGGGGCCGAGGAGGAAGCTCAGGAGGAGCGCCGTGATGCCGGCCGCCGCCGTGCGCACGGTGATGTAGCGGAAGACGTTGAACAGGAAGAGCTTGCCGCTGAGCGGGACGAGGAGCCAGTACAGCACGGGCTACTCCTTTCCTCGAGCCCGGAGGGCCTCGACGACCTTCTCGGACTTCATGCCGCGCGAGCCCTTGACCAGGACCAGGTCGCCGTCCCGGACGATCCCGGCGATGGCCGCCGCGGCGGCCTCCGAATCGGCGAAGACGTGGATCGCGGCCGGGTCCAGTCCGGCCGCGGCGGCGCCTGCGGCGATGTGCGCGGCCAGCGGGCCGACGGTGACGAGAACGTCCCAGCCCGACCGGGCCGCGGTCTCGCCGGCCCGGCGGTGGAAGGCGGATTCGCCCTGGCCGAGCTCGAGCATGTCGGCCAGCACCGCGACCCGGCGCGGGGCCGGCAGCCCGGCCAGGCTCTTCAGCGCGGCCTCGAGGGCGCGGGGATTCGAGTTGTAGGAATCGTCGTAGATGCGGACGCCGCGACCCGCTTCGACCACCGTGCCCCGCATCGCGAACGGCTTCAGGGCCCGGATAGCCGGACGGATCGCGTCGAACGGCAGCCCGAAGGACAGGCAGACGGCCGCGGCGGCCAGGAGGTTCGCCACCGCGGCCTCGTTGACGCAGGGGAAGGCGACGGGGCCCGACTCGGTCCCGTAGCGGAGGACGAATTCGAAGCCGGCGTAGCCCTTCGACACGAGGCCCTCGGCCCGGACGTCGCAGGCCGCCCCCCGGCCGAAGGTCAGCCTGCGGCCGGCGAAATCCCGGGCGATCTTTTCGACCAGCGGGTCGTCGCCGTTGACGACGGCCGTCGCGCCGGGCTTGGCCCCGTCGAGGATCTCTTTCTTGGCCAGGGCGATCTCCTCCAGGCCGGCGAAGAACTGGAGATGGACGGGGCTGATGTTGGTGATCACGGCGACGTCGGGCGGGGCGATGCGGGTGAGGGCCCGGATCTCGCCGGGCGCGCTCATGCCCATCTCGAGAACGGCCGCCTCGTCGGCCGGATCGAGCCGGAGGAGCGACAAGGCCAGGCCGAGGGAGTTGTTGTAGTTCCCCTCGGACCGGAGGACCCGGAAGCGGGAGGCCAGGAGCGCGGCCGTGAACTCCTTGGTCGTCGTCTTGCCGACGCTGCCGGTCACGCCGACGACCTGGACCGGCCGGCGGACCAGGACCTCGCGGGCCAGGGCCTGGAGAGCCTCCACCGTGTCCCGGACCTGGACGAGGCCGAAGGCCGCATCGGCGACCGCGACCGGCCGGCTGACGACCGCGCCGGCGGCGCCCCGCCCGGCCGCGGCGGCGACGAAATCGTGTCCGTCGCGCCGGCCCGGGATGGCGAAGAACAGGCCCCCCGGGGCGATCGTCCGCGAATCGAGGCCGTAGCTGCCGAAGCTCTGCGCGGGCGGACCTTGGAGGACCGTGCCGCCGGCGACCCGGGCGATCTCCTCGAGCCTCCATTCGGCCATGGTCAGGAACCCTCCATGCCGCGGAGCGTCTCTTCGACGGCCTCGACGTCGCTGAAGTGAACGGTCCGGTCCCTGAAGATCTGGGTGTTCTCGTGGCCCTTGCCGGCGACGAGGACGATATCGCCCTTGTTGGCCGTGGCCAGGGCCCGGACGATGGCTTTCCGGCGGTCGGGCTCGACCTCGTAGGCCCGGACGGCCTCTTTGGTGAAGCCGCGCTCGATCGCGGCGATGATCTCCGCGGGGTCCTCGCTGCGGGGGTTGTCCGAGGTCAGCACCGTCCAATCGGCCAGGCGGGCGGCGACCCGGCCCATGCGCTCGCGCTTGTCCCGGTCGCGGTCGCCGCCGGCGCCGAAGACGACGATGACCCGGCGCGGCTTGAACTCGCGGGCGGTCATGAGCAGGTTCTCCAGGGCGTTGTCCGTGTGGGCGTAGTCGACGACGACCAGGAGGCCGCGGCGGTTGGGGACGCGCTCGAAGCGCCCCGGTACGCCCTTGAGCGCGGCGATGCCCTTGACGATGTCGGCCGGCGGGACGGACAGGGCCAGGGCGGCGCCGACGGCCGCCAGGAGGTTGTAGAGGTTGTGCCGGCCGACCAGCGCCGATTGGATCCGCATCGTCCCGCCGGGGTAGGTGACCTGGACGTCGATGCCGTTCTCGGAGGGGATGTATTTAAGTGCCCGGACGATGGCCGCGGGCTCGAGACCGAAGGTGACGGTCGCCATGGGCAGCTCGGCGACGAGCTTCTGGCCCCACGGGTCGTCCCAATTGACGACCGCCGCGCTCTTCTTGTGGTCGAGGAAGAAGAGCTTCCTCTTGGCCTCGAAATAGGCCTCCATGCTGGGGTGGTAGTCCATGTGCTCGCCGCTGAGATTGGTGAAGACGGCGACGTCGTAGCTGACGCCCCAAACCCGCTTCTGTTCCAGGGCGTGGGAGGAGACCTCCATGACGCAGTGGCTGACGCCGGCGTCGAGGAAATCGCGGAGGAGGGCTTGCAGGTCGGAGGATTCGGGGGTCGTCCGCGGCGCGGCCGCGGACCAGCCGGGGCGGCGGTATTCGATCGTGCCGATGAGTCCCGGGGCCGCGCCGGCCGCCCGCAGGATCTCCTCGAGGATGAAGGTCGTGGTCGTCTTGCCCTTGGTCCCGGTGACGCCGACCACCTTCATCCGGTCCGACGGGTGGCCGTAGAAGTTCGCGGCGGCCAGGGCCAGGGCTTCGCGGGCGTCGGCCACCTGGACCCAGGCGGTGTCGACGGCCGGCGGCTTCGGCCACGCGGACAGGACGGCCACCGCGCCGGCGGCCAGGGCTTCGGCCACGAAGTCCAGGCCGTTGCGGGCCGCGCCGGGCAGGGCCGCGAAGAGGAAGCCGGGCCGGGCGGCCTTGGAGTTGAAGGCGATGCCGGCGATCTCCTCCGTCATCGCGCCGCCGGCGGCGACGACCGGGATGCCCTGGAGGACGTCCTGGAGCGTCACGGCGTCTTCCCTTTCCCGAGCCCGGCCGTCAGGACGCGGGTCGGCAGGGCCCGCTCCGGCGGGACGCGGAGGTAGCGCAGGACCTGGCGGGCGATGGCCTTGAAAACGGGAGCGCAGTTCTGACCGCCGTAGTAGCCTTCATTCGGGTCGTCGAGCATGACGATCATCGACAGGCGCGGCCGCTCGAGCGGGGTGAAGCCGACGAACGAGGCCGTGTAATTCTTCGTGTAGGCTTTGAGGCTGTTGTCGTATTTCTGGGCCGTTCCCGTCTTTCCCGCCGTGCCGTAGCCGTCGAGACCGCAGAGCTTG
>JAPKZE010000450.1 GCA_026393955.1 Candidatus Aminicenantota bacterium | reverse complement strand
GGTCGCGGACGACGTTGTCGAGGAACATGAAGACGCCCCTCGACGAGACCCAGGTGAGCGCGACCACGACGGCGATGATCACGAGGACCGCGAAGAGGATGGCCACGGTCCAGGCCGGATGGCTCACGAACCAGTCCCAGGCTTCCCGCGGGAAATGGATGAACTCCCGGAAGCTCCCCTCTTTTCCGGCGCGGCCGCTGCCGCCGCCGTTGGAAGCGTCCATCATCCCGGCCAGGAACGCGCTGAAGCCGAAGACGAACCACTTGTGAAGATCGAACGGCCGGAACAGGGCTGTCTTCATGCGGTCCCAGGCGCGGTGGAGCGGTTCCAGGAATTGGATGGTCATGGTCACCTCCGGGCGATCCTAAACGGGATATCGAAGTCTTCCCTTAGGTCATTCTACGCGTCCCGGGGCAAATAGT
Organism: Candidatus Aminicenantota bacterium; assembly: GCA_026393955.1. GTDB lineage: Bacteria > Acidobacteriota > Aminicenantia > Aminicenantales > Saccharicenantaceae > RBG-16-66-30. Next base: position 1,083 of record JAPKZE010000450.1, on the reverse strand, counting down.
TCAAGGCCAACCGCCCCCTCGGGGAGTTGCGCTCGGCCGCTAATTCCTATAATATTGATAGAGTATCGGCGGCCGGAGCCGCCGGGAGAGGAAGATCGCATGCGTCCGGTCCTGAAGTTCTTTTCGTCGGTCAAGCTGGCCATCGCCCTGATCATCCTGATCACGCTCGCTTCCGTCCTCGGCACGCTCATCCCGCAAGGCCGCACCGAGGCCGAATATGCCGCCCGTTACGGCACCCTGGCCAAGCCGCTGATCGCGTTCCAGCTGACGGGCCTCTATCGGTCCGGCTGGTACCTGACCTTGCTCCTCCTTTTCGGCCTGAACACCGTCATCTGCACGCTCTCCCGCCTCGGGCCCAAGTGGCGTCGGGCCTTCGGGCCCGCCCGCGCGGCGGACGCCCAGGCGCTCGCGGCCATGAAGGTCAAGACGAGGTTCCGCCTCGACCTCCCGGCCGCCGAGGCCAAGGATTGGATCGCCGGCGCCCTGCGCTCTCGCGGCTATCGGTCCTCCGTGGCCTCCACTCCGGGCGGGATGGCCCTGTTGGCCCGGAAGAGGCGCCTGGGCTGGTTCGGCTCCGATATCGTCCATCTCGGACTGCTGGTCATCCTGGCCGGCGGCCTGACCAGCGGTATCGCCAGCCGCCGGACCGAATTGGCCCTCGTCGAGGGCCAGACGGCGGACATTCCCGACGCCGCCTTCCAGGTGCGCCTGGACAAGTTCGAAACGGAATACTATCCCCAGGGGGCGGTCAAGGATTGGAAGAGCTCCGTCACTGTCATCGAGGGCGGCGTTCCCGTCCTCACCAAGGTCATTGAAGTCAACGAGCCCCTGACCTACCGCGGGATCTCGTTCTTCCAGCAGAGATACGGCTTCGATTGGAGCTCGCCGCGCCTCGTTCTCGAGCTCCGCAAGCCCGGTGACCCGGCCGTCGCCCGGACCGTTTCCGCCGGCATCGGCCAGCGCGCGGCCGTCGCCGGCCCGGACGTCAGCCACGTTCTGGTCCGCCGCTTCGTCCCCGATTTCGTCATCGGCGAGGGCAGCCAGGTCCAAAGCCGCTCCGAGGAACCGAACAATCCCGCCGCC
>JAPKZE010000485.1 GCA_026393955.1 Candidatus Aminicenantota bacterium | reverse complement strand
GTACTTGTCGATGATGCGCCGGGCGTCGTCCCGGACCGCGGCCGGGGCGTCGGCGGCGACCTTCTGCAGGGCGGACAAGTCGGCGGTGAACAGCTTCTTGGCTTCGGAGACGGTCTGGATGTCGGCCTTGACCTCCTTCTGGAAGGCGATGAGGTCGGCGGATCCGCCGATCAGGTTGCCGACCGTGACCTTGCCGGTCTTGGCCTTGAGCTCCGCGTAGCGCTGTTGGTATTTCTCGACGTCGGCCGCGGCTTCGAGCTCCTTGAGCTTAGCCTCCCAGCGCGTCCGCGCCGTCTCCGCGTCGGCGGCGGCCCCGGCCACGAGCTTGAGCGAACGGAGGTCGGCTTTCTCCTTCTCGAAGGCCTCCTTGACGTTCGGGATGACGAACGACGGCAGCTCGGCCAGCTGCTCGAGCGGCGTCTTCCCCGTCGAGGCCACCGCGCCCGAGGTCTTCCGCGGGGTATTCAGCCGGACGTCCTCGACGCTCATCTCCTCGATGATGACCTTGCGCCGGAGGGCGTTCGGGCCGTCCATGCGGAAGGCGATCCGGCCGGCCTCGAAAGCGTTGGTCATGGGGGCGTCGGGGTTGGTGACTTTGAGCCCGACGAGCGTCAGGCCGAGCGGCGAGAGCGACACGTCCGCCTTGTCGAGCTCGACCTTGGCCCCGACGATGGAGGTCCCGGCCGATTCGATGGTCCGCTCGGCGTAGCGGTCGACGAAGAGCAGCCACAGGCCGGAGACCAGAGCGACGAGGACGACGAAGATCAGGAGGCCCTGCCAGCGGACGACCTTCGATCTCTTGCGGGCGCCCGCCTTGCCCCGGTCCTTGTCCGCCCGGCCGGTCATGACAGCCCTCCCCAGTCCTTCAGGCTCTGATACCTTTGATAGAAGTCGTTGGCCTTGATGGCCTTGACGATCTTGAGCTTCTGGACGTGGGCGTAGACGTTCTTGCGGTAATAGAGGATGGTCCGGTTGAACAGGAGATACAGGGGCGCGAAGAGGACCAGACCGGAGACGAGGCTGCCCATGACGACGGTGTTGTTGAAGTTCTCGACCCGCCACATGGTCGCGTTGTAGAAGGCGGTCCAGAGCCGCTCGAGCCAGGGCATGGTCAGGAGGGCCAGGCCGATCCGGTGGAACAGGGGATCCAGGAGGGCGCCCACGCCCATGAAGAGGAAGCCGCCGAGCAGGAAGGCCGACAGGTTGATGCGGAAGAACAGGATCAGGAAGTAGATGACGATGTTGTGGAGGCTGAACTTGGGGGTAAAGGCGACGATGACCGAGAAGCACAGGCCGAGCGAGATCTGGGCCGGATGCGTCTCGGAGTTGAGGACCTTGAGGATCTTGATGACCGATTGGATCATGCGCGCGACCTCCGGGCTCTTTCCAGATTATCGGGTCGTCCGGTCCGAGTCAACGAAAAGCGCCCCATCCGGGTTCCTTGACACCCGGACGGCGGCGGGCTATCCTTCGATAAAGACCCATCGGAAGGAAGCCATGAAAAAACAATCGTACCGCTCGATGCCCCCCGAGAACGCCGTCGGCCGCCGCGATTTCCTGAAGGCCGGCGGGGCGATCGGCGCCGGCCTGGTCCTCACCGGCCGCAGCCTCCTGGCCGCCCAGCAGACCCAGGGCCAGCAGCCGCCGGCCAAGCCGGCCGGGCCGCCGCCCAAGCCCAAGACCAACATCGAGGACGCCCTCAAGGTCCCCCGGACCAAGTGGAGCCTGCCGGGGCCGTTCCCGGGCCGGGTGGTCGAGGTCCACGATCCCGCGGCCATGCCCGACGGGAAGGTCGACG
>JAPKZE010000503.1 GCA_026393955.1 Candidatus Aminicenantota bacterium | reverse complement strand
CAGGACACGCAGTCCCGGGCCCTCAAGGAATCCGACGCCTACCCGGCCAACGCCGAGCGCGGCTACGGCTGGGAGAAGCTCTTCTCCGAGATCGTCTGCCAGGAATACTGGGCTGAGCGCGGCCTCAAGACCGCGATCGCCCGCTTCCACAACGTCTACGGGCCGTACGGCACCTGGGACGGCGGCCGCGAGAAGGCCCCGGCCGCCCTGTCGCGCAAGGTCGTCGAGGCCAGGGACAACGGCACCTTCGCCGTCGAGATCTGGGGCGACGGGACGCGGACGCGGAGCTTCATGTGGATCGAAGACTGCCTCGACGGCATCGACACGATCATGCACTGCGACGAGCTCACCGCCACGCCCATCAACCTGGGCTCGCACGAGCTCGTTTCGATCAACGAGCTGCTCGCGATCATCGAGGACATCGCCGGCTTCAAGGTCGAGCGGCGCTACGACCTGACGCAGCCGCTGGGCGTCGGCGGACGCAACTCCGACAACACGATGATCAAGCGGATCCTGGGGTGGGAGCCGTCGACGCCGCTCCGCGAGGGCCTGGCCAAGACCTATGCCTGGATCGCCGAGCAGTACGCCCTGCGCAAGGCCGGAAAGAAAGTCGTCCTCTAGCCGCGAGACCGCGGCGACCGGGCCTATTTCCCGGACGACGGTGCGGCTACGACCGGCCCGCCGCCGCCCGCTTCCTGCCGCGTGACGATGGGAACATATCCGACTTCCAGCCCCTTGGGCGGCGTCATGAGCAGGGCCGGGTCGAGCGTCACCAGCGTCCCGAAGCGGGGCGGCGCCATATAGTCCCTGTCGATGGACCAGGCGGCGTGGATCCTTTCGACGAACGCCTGCAGCTTGGCCTTTTTCTCCGGGCTCCAGGCGTACTGCTGGAAGGATGGCTGGTCGACGAATCGATACCAGGAATAGGTCACGAGCGATCCGTCGGCCAGCCGGACCTGGAAAACCGGAGACGTGTAGGGCACGCCGGGCTCCGCTCTCCTGAAACTCTGGCCTTGGAGCCGGGTCTCCGCTGGCACGGCCGCCGAAGGCACGGCCAACCGGTCGTCCCCGACGTGCTTGAAATACTGCGGGAAATGGCCCATGGCGTCCTTGGTCCCATCGAACCATTCCAACCCCCAGACGTTGCCTTCGAAGATCCTGGTGTCGAAGACCTTCTCGACGCCGTGGATCTTTTTTCCATCCTGGTCGAAGCGGGTCGTCTGGGTCGTCAAGGGCGACTTCCAGGCCCCTGTCGGATCGAACTGGCCGGAGCATGCCGGGCCGCCGTCCCGCCAGGCCTTGAAAGCATCGTAGAGGGCCGCCTTCGAATAATAGGTCACGTCCTGGACAAGGAGGGTCCGTCCTTGACCGTCGACCGGGAACCGGAGATCCGGCAGCTTGGTATAAGCGATGCCCTGGGCATCCCGCGACTCGAAGGCGGGGACGGTATTGATCTCCATCGCCCCCCCGCCCATGATCCCCGGCCGGGCGTCCAGCCCGCGCCCGTAAATGAAGGGGTAATTGAACAGCTTTCCGATCTTGCTCCAGGTCTCGGGGATATAATAAGCGATCGGTCCTTTGAAGTTGGCGGCGCTCAGGAAGCAGGTCCAAGCCTGATCCCCGGTCGGAGGGTCGCCGGGCACCGGCTCGGTGAACGGCAGGGCCATATAGGAGTAGCCCAGGAACTCCCCGTTGGGATCTCCTTGGAAGGGCAGGGCGTCCGGCGGGATCAGCAGCCGGTTGCTGAGTTGGGCGATCCCCAGCCGCTCGTCCGGCAAGGCCTCGTTGTCATAAAAGAACGACCAGCCGGGGGACGCGACCTCGTAGTCATAGCATTGCGGCGTCGCGTTCATGCTGAATTTCGGCGGGCCATACCGGAAATGGTTCCCGGCCCAGTATCCCAGTCCGCCTTCGACGGTCTGAAACACATCCTTGTAGGTCGGCCCGCGCTCGGGCCAATTGTCCCGCGCGTAGGTCCCGATGGGAGCAAGCGGCGTGTCCTTGTTGTCGGAGTTGTCGGGGATGATCCAGGCGCCCGGCAGGCCGATCTGGAAATTGGCAATGGGTTCGCCGACGAGCGGCCAGACCGCCGAATAGAATCCCATGCCGGCGCTGTATTCCGAGTGATCCGGGGGCCGGTCCGCGTCGAAGCTGATATAGCCGTGCAATCCCCGGTCGTTCGAGCTGACTTGGCCCGCTCCGGGATCTTGCGGATCCTTCGAAAGACCGCACCTTCCGGCCGACAGGAGTGAATACAAAACAAGGATCATCAAGAAACGAATGGAGGACTTCATGGCGCTCCTTTCCCTCGGGCTGACATTTGATCGGCCTGCTGGCAGGATGAGTTAGGCAACATCTGTAACTAAGCAGCCCATTATCGCCATGAGGTGCGAATAAGTCAATTATTCTTAAGCGATTACAGAGCTGGCCAAGAAGCCCTTAACAGCCGCGCAGCTAGTTGAATAGAGATATCTTTTATGATACTTAGGAACTTTGAGAAAATAATCTTAGGCATAAGGTTCTTTGAGCCAGGATAACGATCGATCTGGAGGGATGAATGCGTCGACTCAAGTACCTGACTTCGATGGGCCTTCTCGGCATCTCCCTGGCGGCGGCTGAAAGGATACCCATCGCCTCGTGGTCGTTCGATCCGGGCTTCGGCTGGGACGAAGTCAGGGGCTTCCAAAAAAGCGTCGACGGCGTGGCCGGCAAGGCCCTCCGCTTCGACGGGCAGACCACGGCCGTCGTCCGCCCCGCCGCGAAGATGCCCCGGATCAGCGGGGCCTTTTCGGTCGAAGCCTGGGTCGCCCTCCAGACCTATCCCTGGACGTGGTGCGCGATCGCCAACCAAGAGAGAGACCACCGGGCCGGCTACTTCTTCGGCGTCGATCCGGAGGGACACTTCGGGCTTCAGATCGCCGTGAACGGAGGCTGGCAGGAGTGCCGCTCGGGCGCCGGCCTGCCGCTCTATGCCTGGAATCATCTCCTCGGCACGTTCGATCCGGCCGCGGGGCTCAAGCTTTACCTGAACGGCAAGCTGGTCGGCGAAAAGAAGGTCTTGGGAACCGCGCTCTTCGCCCCTGACGAGGATGTCATGATCGGGCGGAACCAGACCCCCTTAGGGCTCAGTGAGGAGATCCGGGTCGTCGCGCCCGTGGCCTATTCGTTCGACGGGATCATCGACGAGGTCCGGATCTCCGATGCCGCTCTGAACCCCTCCGAAGCCGTGGCGGCGTCCTCCCGCGTCAAGCCGTCCGGCCCCTCGCCTCTCGGTCCCCCGGTCCTGCCCGCCGGGCCGAAAGGACCCGGCCGCTTCGGGGCTTACTATACGCGCCTCCGGTACGCCGAAGAATGGGAGAACCCGTGGCGGGTGGGTGACGCCGCCGACGTGGTGGTCCGCTTCGACGAGACCCCCAACCGGCTCGTCTTCTGGCGCGGCACGAGCTACATCCCCGCCTGGGTCACGGAGAACGGCATCTGGTACACCAACGAATTTTACGAAACCCAGGTCCCGGCGATGGCGACGAGCGCCGAGCCCATGGCCGACAAGCAGGCCCTTTTCTCCCACGCCCGCATTCTCGAGAGCAGTGAAGCCCGGGTCGTCGTCCTCTGGAGGTACGCGCCGGTCAGCGTCAACGACGACCTCGTCAACATCGATCCGTTGACGGGTGGGGAGACTGGGTCGAGGAGACCTATACCGTCTACCCCGACGGCTCCTGCGTCCGCAAGATCAGGGTCTGGTCGTCCAAACCGCGCCTCGATCCGGCCGAAGGCAAGGAATGGAATAATTTCCGGCAGTACCACGAG
>JAPKZE010000460.1 GCA_026393955.1 Candidatus Aminicenantota bacterium | reverse complement strand
TCGTATTCCAGCGCTAGCTCTTGCCCTCGAAAGTCTGTTCCGTGCGGGCGATGATCTCGTCCTGCACGCCCTTGTGCAGCTTGGTGAAGAACGCGCTGAACCCGGCCACCCGGACCACCAGGTCGCGGTACTTTTCCGGGTGCTTCTGCGCGTCCCGCAGGATGTTGGTGTCCAGCACGTTGAACTGGATGTGGTAGCCGTCGTTGTCGAAATAGGTCTTGACCAGCCTCAGCACGTTGTCCCGGCCCTTGCGCGTCTTCAGCTGATCGGGCGGGAGCTTCATGTTCATGTGCGTCGCGGTGAACTTGATCGCGTCCTGGCTCTTGGCCGCGGACATCACCAGCGCGGTCGGTCCGTTGACGTCGGTGCCCGGCATGGCCGACAGCGATCCGTCGGTGAGCGCCACGCCGGCCTTCTTGCCGTTCGGCAGCGCCCCGGTCACCAGGCCCATCAGGTTGTGGATGCTCTTGGTGTAGGCGTCGGGCGCCGACTTGATGTCCTTGCTGATATAGTTCCCGCCTCCCAGGACGTTCTGGAAGGCCTGGAAGATGCTTTCGTACACCCGGTGCGTCAGCTTGTTCATCTCCGGAATGTCGTTGCCGTGCTTGGGAGCCTCGTAACAGAGCTTCTGGACCGGCGCGTAGTCCCCGGCGAAGTCGGCCTCCAGGGCTTTCCGCAGCTCGGCCATGGTCAGCTTCTTGGTGTCATAGACCAGGTGCTTCACGGCCATCAGGCTGTTGGCGGCGTCGATGCCGCCCACGACGATCTGGGCGACCGTGTAGTAGTTGGCCCCGCCGTTCCAGACCTCGGTGCCGGTCTCGATGCAGCCCTTGGTCAGGATCGAGCGCCAGGCGACGGGCAGGTATTCGGCGCAGAGAATGCTGGCGATCCAGGCTTCCTTGCGGAGGGTGTCCTCGCAGAACTGCAGCTGCTTCTCGAAGGCCGCGTACAGCTCCTCGAAATCCTTGAAGTTTTCGGGATTGCCGGTCTTAGGCCCGATCTGCTGCTTGAACATGACGTCGTAGCCGTCGTTCAGCGTCAGGGAAATGACCTTGCCGAGGTTGGGCTGGCCTTCCACGGGGTGGCCGGTCTCGTAGGGAATGTAGCTGCCGACGCAGGCGCCGATGCAGGTCCGCCGGGCCTTTTCGAGCGTAATGCCCGTCTTGGAGTCGCCGAACAGGTTCAGGGCCCGCTTGACCATCACGTCGCCGTTCGTGATCTGGGGCATGCCGATGCCGGTGCCGATGACATCCAGCACCTTTTCCAGGAACTTGCCGCTCATCCGTTCGGTGTACGCGCAGGTCAGCGGCGGCTGCGGCAGGTGCAGATAGGCCGCGGCGTCGAGGACGTTGTAGTCCATCTCCGCGGTGGCATCCTCGCCTTCCGGGGTGAAGCCTCCGAGGGTGATGCTCTGACCCAGGTCGGCCGAGTTCTGCAACGCGACCTTCTCTCCAAAGTAATAGCCGATTTCGTTCAGCTTGATAATGAGGTTTTGGACCATGAAAGTCGCTTGTTCGTAATCGACCAATCCTGCCGCCTT
>JAPKZE010000458.1 GCA_026393955.1 Candidatus Aminicenantota bacterium | reverse complement strand
CGGTCGACGACGGCCCGGAACTCTTTTTCGGCGCCGATCTCCCGGATCGAGGGCGGCACGGTCACGCCCAGTCCGGGGTCGTAGCGCTGCCAGGTCAGCGTCGCCATCCGGTGCCTTTTGAGCTGGGCGAAACACGAGGCGGAGACGACGAGATCGTAGACGAGTTCGGCGTGCTCGAATTCGCGCGGCGGAAAATCGTAGAATTCCATCCGCTTGAAAGCCCGGCGGACGATGTCCTTACGGACGGCCGGGCGGGCCTTCTTCGACAGGTCCAGGCACTCCTTATAGGTAAGGCGGGTGACCGTGTAGAGCAGGGCGGCGATGACGCTCGCGTCCCCGTCTGCAGGGAAGCCGGCTAGGACGACGTCCTTCGCCGCGCCTCCTCGCCGTTCTCCTCCCCCGCCCTGCGCCGCCAGCCTGTCCGCCGCGGCGGCGATGTCGGGGTAGGTCGCCTCGTCGAATTCGCTCGCGTCGGTGAAGAGGATGATGGACGGGGCGACGCCCTTGGCCAGGGCATGGACCCTGGCGTTGAACGCCCGGAGCTCCTCGAGGCCCTTGGCCGCGAAACGGCGGACGAGGAGCTCGAGGTTGCGGGCGTTCAGGGTCAGGCCGAGCTGGCCTTCCGTGGCCAGGCTGACGACGTAGCGGGCGTCCTCCTTGGCCCAGCCGTCGAGAACGGCGTGGTTCCGGGGATCGGCCGCGGCTTCGGCGTACTTGCCCAGGACAAACGGCTTCAGGCGCGCATAGAGCCGGTGATAGAGCGCGTTCTGGGCCCTGACCGTCCCGACGAAGAGGTCCTCCAGGCCGGCCTGACGGATCTCGTCGGGGACGACGAAGTCGCTGCCGAGGGTGATATACCGCTGCGACTTCTCGGTGAAGGACATCAGCCGGAACCGCTCGATCTCCTCGATGGCCAACCGGCTGACGCCGATGACGTCGAAATTGAAGACGGCGTGCTCGGCCACGGAGTGGTGGCCCATCTTGAAGATGATGGATCGGTTGGACCGGCGGGTCCGGTCGACCTCGGCCCGGGCCGCGGCCCGGAGCTCATCGACAGGCCGGGGATCGCGCGAGATGCGGGCGTAGGAGGCCGACAGCGTCTCGGGCGTCACGTCCTCGCGGGACGGCGAATGCCTCTTGAGCTCGTCGAGAACGGCGCTGTCGACGTTGTACCCGGCCAGGACGATCCTCATGGCGCCTCTACCTTAGGAGCCGCCGCCAGAATTGTCAACCTGTACCCGATCCCGCGGCCACGTCGGGGGCTTCGGGGATCATCTGCGTTCGCTGCGGTGATTTTTCACGCCGCTGATGCTCGCTCCGATGACACCCCTCAGCCCCTGATCTCCGCGGCCTTGATCGGGGTACTTGTTACCCTTCAATGGGCCTTCCAAGGGGGAGGCATTTGGGGTAACCTAGGCGGCGGGAGGGACTGACGATGAGCCGAATGATGCGTCGGATGGCCATGCCCGCGTCGATCTTCCTCGTCGCGGCGGGGATCGGGCTGGGGGCCAGGATCGATCGGACGCAGGAGGGACCGGCCGATTTCGCCCGGAACCTCACTTCTCTCGTCGAAGCCGAGAAGGCCTTCTCAAAAGCGTCTGAAGACCGGGGCATCCGCGAGGCCTTTCTCACCTGGCTCGCGCCCGATGCCGTCGTTTTCCGTCCCTCTCCGGTGCCGGGCCGGCCGGTCTATGAGAAGATGGATCCGGCCAATCCGGCTGTCCTGACCTGGGAACCCGAATTCGCAGAGATCGCGGCTTCGGGAGAGCTGGGTTACACGACGGGTCCGTACGAGATCAGGGCAAGCCGGGACGCCGAACCGGCCGGCTTCGGTCACTACGTCTCGGTCTGGAAAAAGCAGCCCGACGGGTCCTGGAAGGTCTTCCTGGATATCGGCGTCGAGCACGGCCGTCCCGCGGCCTCGGCCGGGACCAAGACGGTCGTCTCTCCCGCGATCTCGGCCCTGTCCGAGCCCATCCCTCCTGAAGCTCTTCGGGACGTCGAATACGCCTTTGGCATTTATGCCGGGGCGTTCGACAAGGAGGTCGGCAACAAGGGGTTGCCGAAGGCATTGACGGCATTCGCGACAGGAGATATCAGAGTCTACCGGGCGGGGCAATTTCCGGCCATCGGTCTGACCGCGGCAAAGGCCCTGATCCCGGGGGACGAGGGGAAGGTCGGACGGACGGGCCGGGGGGCGGGCTCGACGAAAACCTCATACAAGGTCGGGATCTCCTGGTCGGGCGATCTCGCCTACAGCTATGGAACCATCGGGTCCGGAAAACCCGGAGGTCTGGGGGAAGCGACGGCATTCCTCAGAATATGGCGCAGAAACGCCGCGGGCCTCTATGATATCTGCCTGGACATCCGGCTGCCGATCCCGCCCAAGACGGCGAATTGACGATCAACCCTTCATGACGCCGATGGGCACGACCCTGGCCACGAGGCGGCCCAGGCCGACCTCGTCGGAAACACGCACGACCTCGTCGACGTCTTTGTAGGCTTCTGACGCCTCCTCGGCCACCCCTTTCCAGTTCGTCGACCGGAGCTCGATGCCGCGCTTGGCCAGGTCGTCCCGGATCTTCTCGCCGCGGAAGCGCCGCAGGGCCTCGTGACGCGACATGATCCGTCCGGCGCCGTGGGCCGTCGAGCCGAAGCTGAGGGCCTCGGCCGCCTCGGTCCCGGCCAAAATAAACGAGGCGGTGCCCATGCTCCCGGGGATGATGACCGGCTGGCCGACCGGGCGATAGACCGCGGGGATCTCGGGACGGCCCGGACCGAAGCTCCGCGTCGCCCCCTTGCGATGGACGACCAGCCGCTTCGAACGGCCGCCCACGAGGTGCTCTTCGACCTTGGCCACGTTGTGACAGACATCGTAGATCTGGTCCATGGATCCGGCCCCGCCGAGCACGCGGGCGAAGACCTGCCGGACCCAGTGGGCGATCATCTGGCGGTTGGCGAACGCGTAGTTGACCGCCGCGCACATGGCCCGGTAATAGCGCTGGCCCTCGGCCGATCCGAACGGGGCGTTGACGAGTTCGCGGTCGGGCAGACCGGCGACGCCGAAGGCGTTCTCCATCGTCTCGATGTAATCCGTCGCGACCTGATGGCCGAGCCCGCGGCTGCCGCAGTGGACCATGATAAGGACCTGGCCGGGCGCGTCGATCCCGAAGGCCCGGGCCGCGGCCTTATCGTAGATCTCCTGGACCTTCTGGATCTCGAGGAAGTGGTTCCCGGCCCCGAGTGTCCCGAGCTGGGAGATGCCGCGCTCCCGGGCCCGGTCCGAGACGTCCCCGGCGGAGGCGTCCCGCATCCGGCCGCCTTCTTCGGTCCGCTCGAGGTCTTCCGTTCGGCCGTAGCCGTTCTCGACCGCCCACTCCGCGCCCCGGGCCAGGATGTCCTTGAGGACGGCCCGGCTGAGCTTCGTGACGCCCCCCTTCCCCACCCCGGCCGGGACCTCGCGAAAGATCTCGGCCAGGAGCTCTTTCCGTCCGGCGGTGACGTCCGCCTCGGCGTAGTCGGTCCGCAGCAGACGGACGCCGCAGTTGATGTCGTAGCCGACGCCGCCGGGCGAGATGATGCCCCCCGCATCTGGATCGAAGGCCGCGACGCCGCCGATCGGGAACCCGTAGCCCTGGTGGGCGTCGGGCATGACATACGACCGTCCCTGGATGCCGGGCAGGCAGGCGACGTTGCAGGCCTGGGCGAGCGTCTGGTCGCGGCGGATGTCCTCGAGCAGCCGGGCCGAGGAATAGACGACGGCCGGGACCCTCATTTCACCCCGGACCGGGATCTCCCAGGTATTGTCGTCGATCTTGCGCAGGTCCATCGTCACCCTCACATGTCGACCACGATCTGGACCGTGAAGCCGTCGCACTCCTCGATCTTCAGCTCGTGATAGGTGACGGCCTTGACGTCGCCGAAGAGCTCATAGCGTTCCGACAGGGTGTCGCCTCCCAATAACGCCTCGAGGCTGAAGCCATCGAATTGCGGCCGGATCCGGAGCCCGTCGGCTTTCGCCAGGAGGAATTGCTTTGTCTCGAAGAGGTAGATGGTCTCGCCCAGGAACTTGACCAGGAGCTGTTCCCTGTCGATGCCCCGGACGTGGACGAAATGGCGGACCCTCGATTCGACCTTCGACCAGTCCCACATGAGCGATGACATGGCCAGGGCGGCGTTCGCGAAGGCCTCCTCGAGCGTCCGGCCGAAAGCCTGAAATTTGCCGTCGGCCGTATGGGGCAGGATCCGGTATCTCTCCCTCTCCATGGGGTCTCCCCTCCCACGGCCATACTAGCCCAACCGGG
>JAPKZE010000010.1 GCA_026393955.1 Candidatus Aminicenantota bacterium | reverse complement strand
CCGGGGCCGGGGAGCTAGAGGCGATACCCTGAGCCAAAGCCGGAGAGAGGGATAGCCCGATCCTTAAAAAGGGAAGGCCTTACTTCGGCTCTTCGCCCTCCGGCTTTTCTTCCGGCTGGCCTTCGGGCACCTCGCCTTCGGCGGCCTCGTCCTCGGGCTTTTTCTTGAGGGCCGTCTTGAGCAGGTCGGCGAAGATGCCGAACTTGGGCTCTTCCTTCTTCTCCTTCTTCGGGGCCGGCTTGAACTCTTCTTTCTTCTCCCGGGCCCGCTGCTGCTCGAGGGTCTCGTCCAGCTTTTCCTTGACGCCGGCCAGGGCCTCCTGGACCGATTCCTCCTCGACGATCTTCTCTTCGATGACGCGGCGCTCGCTCTTCTTCGGACCGTGGCCCTTTTCGCCTTCGGTCTTGGGCTTCCGCTTCTTGAATTCCTTGCCCTTCTTCGCCCCGGGCTCCGGGGGCGCGGGCGGCGCCACCGGCTCGAGTTGCCGCGGATCTTCGAACCCTCTTCGGGGCTCGACGCCGAAGAGCTCTTCGGCCACGGCTTCCAGGGCCGCTTCCTCGGGCGTAGAGGCTTCGGGCCCGGGCTCCTGGTAGCCTTCGGGGTAGCCGCCCTCGAGGGCCGATTCCTCTTCGGGGACGAAGGGCTCGTGGTAGCTGAAGACGCCCTTCTTCTTGTCGGATTTCATGAACTCCGGCGAGTTCAGCAGGACGTACTCCACGTCCTCCTGGGTCGTCTGGCGGACGAGGTCGATGAGGTGATAGGCCCGGAGGAAGTGGAGGGAGTGGGCCGAAGTGGACAGGACGGGGTCGCGGAAGATGGTGACGACGAAGTCCCGGAGGTCGAAACCCTCGCGGGTCTCCGCGAGGGGCAGGACGTGGCTGAGGGTCTCGCGCTCGATGTAGATGATCTTGTTCGGCTCGGCGAACGTATAGGCCTCCTCGCCGCGGTCCTCGAATTGGTCGAGCTCGGCGTTGTAGCCGAGGCGGAGGACGGACATCTTCTTCTTCGACTTCTTGACCCAGAACTTGAAGGTCGCGGGGCCCGTCCGCTCCAGGGTCAGGCTGGCTCCCTGGGGGATGTTGTACTGGGCGTAGAAGTCCTGAAGTCCGAGAAAGAAGTTCAGGGCGGGATAGTAGTAGAGCGTGTAGAGCTTGTTCTCCTCGGAATCGGTGAACGTGTACTCGCGGGCGTGGGCGAGCTCCTTGCCCAAACTGCGGGGGATCTTGATGCCGCCCGACGCGATCTCGCGCCAGGTCAGGTAGATCTTGATCGGGAAGGCCGTGACGATGCTCATCTCCGGCTTCTCGATCTCGTCCATCTCGGGGACGCCCGCGAGCGGGGCGGACAGGGCCAGGTTCTCGGGCAGGGCGTTGAGGAGGGACTTGAGGTGCCATTTGCCCCAGCCGGTTTCGGAGAGGAGGATGAACTCCTTCTTGTGCTTCTTCTCGAGGAGGGCCGACAGGCTCAGGCAGGTCAGGTCGAAGAAGTCGTTCGAGGCCTCGAGGCCGAAGAACTTGCGGACCAGGTCCTCGGCCGCGGCCGATTGGCCCGTGGCCGTGAAGTCGGCCTCGATCTCCTGGACCTTCTCGGCCGGGATGTCGACGCGCTTGGCGGCCAGGTGCCAGAAATCGTTCCAGCTGAAGACGTTGGGGTCCTTGGCCAGGCGGACCCGGAGGTTCTTCTCGAGCGTCTTGAGGTCGCGCTCGGTCATCGGCAGCTCGGTCAGGCGGGGGTCGTCGCCCTTGGCCATGATCACGACGGCCTGGCCGCGGCCGTCGATGTTGGCCGGCAGCATCACCTGGGTCCGCGTCTTCTTCATGTAGTCGATGTACCTGCGGAAGACGCCGCCGCCCGGGTAGTCGACCTCGAGCATGTCGCAGTTGAAGTGCTTGGAGTAGGTCCTGGACACGACCTTGAGGATGATCCGGCCCTCGAAGTGCTCGACGGACTTGCTCCCGACGGTCAGGGGCTCGTTGTAGTCCTTCTCGATGAAATCGCCCACCTCGTAGCGGGCGTACGGGTCGTATTTTTTGACGTCCTGGGTCCGTTCGGTGGCCGTCTTCTCGAAAGCCAGCTTGCCGGCGAGGTCGTGCGTCGATCGGGGCTGAGGGCTCCGCTCGATCTCCCGCTCCACGAGGGCGATGTCCGCGTCGGACACCGAGGTCAGGTTGGTCGCTTCATCGTTCATGTCAGTCCTTATCCCCCATCAGCGCGATCAGGATGCCGTTCTGGGCGTGAAGGCGGTTCTCGGCCTCGTCGTAGACGACCGAGTTCGGCGAGTCGATGACCTCGTTGGTGACCTCTTCGCCGCGGTGGGCCGGCAGGCAGTGCATGAAAAGGGCGTCCTTCTTGGCGTGGGCCATGAGCCTGGCGTTGACCTGGTAGGGCGCGAAGATGCGGGCCCGGGCCTCCTTCTCGGCTTCCTGGCCCATGGAGGCCCAGACGTCGGTGTAGACCGCGTCGGCGCCGCTGGCGGCCTCCTCGGCGGAGTTCGTCAGCGTCAGGGCGAAGCCGGTGTCCTTGCCGTCCTCGCGGGCCCACCGGACCACCTCGGCCTTTGGCTCGTAGCCGGGGGGGGTCGCGACGGCCATCTTCGTTCCACCGCGGGCGGCGGCCAGCATGAGGCTGTGGCAGACGTTGTTGCCGTCGCCGACGTAGGTCAGCTTGAGGGCGGACAGGGCGCCCTTGTGCTCGCGCAGGGTCAGGAAGTCGGCCATGGCCTGGCAGGGGTGGGACAGGTCGGTCAAGGCGTTGATGACCGGGATCCTGCAGCTCGCGGCCAGGTCGACGGCGATCTGGTGCCCGAAGGTCCGGATCATGATCCCGTCCACCCAGCGCTCGAGGTTCTTGCCGATGTCGTAGGCGCCTTCGCGGCTGCCCATCTGGATGTCGGAGGGGGCGAGGTAGATGGCCTCGCCGCCGAGGCGGAGCATGCCGGCCTCGAAAGTCATCCGCGTGCGAAGCGACGGCTTCTGGAAGATCATGGCCAGGATCCTGTTCTTGAGCGCCTTGCGGTACTTGGCCTGGTGTTTCTTGACCTCCGCGGCCTGGTCGAGCATCTGGCCGAATTCGTAGACACTCAGGTCCCTAATGGACAGGAAATCTTTCTGCATCGCGGTTCCTCCTACGCGGCCGACGCGACGATCCGCGTCCCCGAACGGTTGATCAGGGCGGCCTTCAAGTGGGAGTCCTTGGTGATCAGGACCTCCCGGCCGCCCGCCTCGATGTACTCGATGGCGGCCCGGATCTTGGGCCCCATCGACCCCGGCGGAAATTGGCCGTCGGCCAGGTGTTTCCTGGCCTCGTCGACCGTCAGGACCGGGACCTCCCGCTGGTCGGGCTTGCCGAAATCGATGAAGACGCGCTCGATGGCGGTCAGGATGATGAACAGGTCCGCTTTGACCTCGCGGGCCAGCAGGCTGGCCGCGTAGTCCTTGTCGATGACGGCCTCGACGCCCTCGAAGAGGCCGTTCGAGTTGAGGATGACCGGGATGCCCCCGCCGCCCGCAGCGATGACGACGCGGCCCGCTTCGACGAGCTCGCGGATGATGCGGTTGTTGACGACGTCGATGGGCTTGGGCGAGGGGACCACTTTGCGGTAGCCCCGGCCGGCGTCCTCGACCATGGCCCACTTCTTCTCGCGGGCCAGCTCCTGGCCCCGGAACTTCGAGTAGAAGGGGCCGACGGGCTTGGTCGGCTTGGCGAAGGCCGGGTCGTCCTTGTCGACGACGACCTGGGTCACGAGCGAGGCGACCTCCTTGTCGACGGAGCGGCGGCGCAGCTCGTTGATCAGGGCCCGCTCCAGCATGAAGCCCATGCTGCCCTCCGTCATGGCGTCGCAGACATCGAGGGAATAGGGCGGGATCTTGTTGGCCGCCTCCTCCATCTGGATGAGGAGGTTGCCGACCTGGGGCCCGTTGCCGTGGACGACGATGAGCTCGTAGCCCTTCTGGACGATGTGGACCAGGAGCTCGGCCGCCCGGGCGGCGTTCCGCATCTGCTCCGACTGCAGACCTTTCTGGTCTTCGGGGAGCATGGCGTTGCCGCCGAAGGCGACGAGGGCGATCTTCGGTCTCATCGGGCCTCTAGAACTTCTTCAGGACGTCCTTGAGGGTGGGCGTGCCGATCTCCTCGAGCTCGTAGCCGACGCGGAGGATGGGCTTGTTGATCTTGATCACGCGGGTGATGTCGATCGGCGTCGCGCTGACGACGAGGTCGCAGTCGATGGCCTCGATGGTCTTGGCCAGCTCGCGGGTCTGCTTGTCGCCGTAGCCCATGGCCGGCAGGACGTTGTCGAGGTGGTTGTACTTCTCGAAGGTCTTCTTGATCGAGCCGACGGCGAAGGGCCGGGGATCGATGATCGTGGCCGCGCCGTACTTCTTGGCCGCGACGATGCCGGCGCCGTACTTCATGCCGCCGTGGGTCAGGGTCGGGCCGTCTTCGATGACCAGGACGCGCTTGCCGGTGATCCGGCCGCCGTCCTTGACGATGGTCGGGGAGTTGGCCCTGATGATCTTGGCCTTGGGGTTGACGGCCTTGGCGTTGGCCAGGACGGTCTCGATGCCTTCCGGCGTGGCCGTGTCCATCTTGTTGATGACGATGACGTCGGCCCGGCGGAAGTTCGTCTCGCCGGGGTAGAAGCGGAGCTCGTGGCCGGCCCGGTGCGGGTCGGCGACGACGATCTCGAGGTCGGACTTGTAGAAGGAGAAGTCGTTGTTGCCGCCGTCCCAGAGGATGACGTCGGCTTCCTTCTCGGCCTGGCGGAGGATGGCCCCGTAATCGACGCCGGCGTAGACGATGATGCCCTTGTCGATGTGGGGCTCGTACTCCTCGCGCTCCTCGATCGTGCACTCGTGCAGGTCGAGGTCGGCATAGCTGGCGAAGCGCTGGACCTTCTGCTTGACCAGGTCGCCGTAGGGCATGGGGTGCCGGATGGCGGCCACCCGGAGGCCCTTGGCCTTGAGGATCGCGGCGACGCGCCGGCTGGTCTGGCTCTTGCCCGAGCCGGTCCGGACGGCGCAGACGGAGACGACCGGCCGGCGGCTCTTGATCATCGTGTCGCAGGGGCCGAGCAGAACGAAATTGGCTCCTGCGGCCTGGGCCCGGGAGGCCATGTGCATGACGTACTCGTGCGGCAGGTCGCTGTAGGCGAGATGGACGTCGTCGACCTTGTGGGCGGCGATAAGGTTCTCCATCTCGGACTCGGCCTCGATCGGGATGCCCTTGGGGTAGAGCTTGCCGGCCAGGGCCGCGGGATACTTGCGGCCGTCGATGTCCGGGATCTGCGTCGCGGTGAAGGCGACGACCCGATAGTCGGGATTGTCCCGGAAGTAGGTGTTGAAATTGTGGAAGTCGCGCCCTGCGGCGCCGAGGATCAGGACTTTCTTCATGCGTGTTCTCCTTTATCTCCTTAAGGTCAAAACTTCTCCATGCAAGAATTCAGAAATGTTCAATTGTCCGAAAAAAGAAGGATAATATAGCCCATATAAGGTTTAAAATCAATAAAGGAGGGGCTTCGGGGGTCGCCTCCGTTCGCTGCGGTGATTTTTCACGCCGGGCCGTGCGCCGGACTCGGCGCCAAAACAACTCGCTCGGCTTGCGCTAAGCCTCGCTCAAACACGTTTTGTCGGTTTCCAGGGAAACTGCCCTCATCCGGCTTCGGACCGGCTAAATCACCGCTTATGCTCGCTCCGGCGACGCCCCTCGGCCCAAGTTAATGAAAAATAACCTATTTGGGCTTGCCGGAAGGGGAGATCTTACGGCCGGGGGAGCGTTTGGCGAAGCCTCCCTGGGGGAGGGGCCGGGACGGGGGCCGGCGGGGCTGTTTCCAGGCGGGCTGCTGGCGGCGGTTGATCGGGTGCGGCATGTCAAACCTCTAGAGCGTGATGATGTCGGCGGACCGGGTGGCCGGGTCGAGCAAGGCGACCGTCCCCTTGCCCCTGAGCCAGCCCCCCGCCTCGCCGGGGTTGACGAGGAGAACGCCGTCGCGGGACTCGACCAGCGGCCGGTGAGTATGGCCGAAGACGACGACGTCGAAGAGCCCGGAGGCGGCCTGCGTTTCGGCCGACGCGTCCAGATGGCAGACGACGAAGCGGACGCCGGCATGGGTGAAGGCCAGGGGCCCGTTCGCGATCTCCCCCAGCCCCTGGAAAACCCGGGCCAGGCCGGCTTTCTCCCCGTCGCAGTTGCCGTAGACGGCCTTGACGGGCGCGCGCAGGTTCCGGAGCTCCTCGGCCGCGAAGGGGGCGACGAAGTCCCCGGCGTGGATGACCAGGTCGCACCCGGCGTCGTTGAACAGGCGGACGGCGGCACGGACCAGGGTCAGGTTGTCGTGGCTGTCGGAGAGGAGGCCGATCACAGGGTTATTATAGCCGATATTGACACTTTGGCCCGATTTGCTTAATATAGAACGGCTTTTGAGAGAGAACGATAGGCGCGTAGCTCAGTGGGAGAGCGCTTCCCTGACACGGAAGAGGCCGTGGGTTCAATCCCCTCCGCGCCTACCACGATGCACCAAGCGGTCAGAATTCAACGGTCGTCGGTCCGGCCTCCTTTGAATCGCCCGCCGTTGGGAACTGAAACAGAGAATGAGCGACGATAGCCATCTTCCGATCGAGGTCCTGAGACACAGCGCGGCCCATCTGATGGCCCACGCCGTCCTCGATCTCTATCCGGGGACCAAGACCGGCATCGGCCCGGCCGTCGAGACCGGGTTCTATTACGACTTCCTCCGGGACGAACCCTTCACCCCCGAGGACCTCGAGAAGATCGAGGCGCGCATGAAGGAGATCGCCCGGGAGAACGTTCCCATCGAACGGCTCGTCCTGGCCAAGGACGAGGCCGTCCGGATGTTCGAGGGCCTGGGCCAGCCGCTCAAGGTCGAGCTCATCCGGGAGAATGGCGACGCCTCCGTCACCGTCTACCGCCAGGGGCCGTTCGCCGACTTCTGCCTGGGGCCCCACGTCGCCTCGACCGGGCTGCTCCAGAACCTCAAGCTGCTGTCGGTCTCGGGCGCCTACTGGAAGGGCGACGAGCGCGGCGCGCAGATGCAGCGGATCTACGGCGCCGTCTTCCCCACCGGGAAGGAGCTCGACGACCACCTCAAGCTGCTCGAAGAGGCCAAGAAACGCGACCACCGCCGTCTCGGCGCCGAGCTCGACCTCTTCAGCACCAACGAAGAGCTCGGCGGCGGCCTGATCCTCTGGCATCCCAAGGGCGCCCGCGTCCGGGCCATCATCGAGCAGCACTGGCGGGAGCGCCACTGGGCCGGCGGGTACGACATCCTGTTCACCCCCCACATCGGGCGGGCGACCCTGTGGCAGACCTCCGGGCACCTCGGCTTCTACAAGGACAGCATGTACTCGCCGATGGATATCGACGACCAGCCGTACTACCTCAAGCCGATGAACTGCCCCTTCCACATCGAGATCTACAAGTCCCGGATGCGGCTCGGCACCGTCTACCGCTACGAGCGCAGCGGCACCCTGCACGGCCTGCTCCGCGTCCGCGGCTTCACCCAGGACGATGCCCACATCATCTGCACCCCCGGCCAGATCGAGGACGAGATCCTCCGGGTCCTCGACTTCTCGGTCTCCATCCTGGCCGACTTCGGCTTCACCGACAACAAGATCGAGCTGTCGGTGCGCGACCCGAAGAACCCCGGCAAGTACTGCGGCGCGGACGAGCTCTGGTGCCGGGCCGAGGCCTCGCTCGTCAAGGCCCTCGAGACCCGGGGCTACCCGTACGAGCGGATGGAGGGCGAGGCGGTCTTCTACGGCCCGAAGATCGACATCAAGATCAAGGACGCCATCGGCCGGCACTGGCAGTGCACGACCATCCAGTTCGACTTCAACATGTCCGAGCGCTTCGACATGACTTACGTCGGCGAGGACGGCAAGGAGCACCGGCCCTACATGGTCCACCGGGCCCTGCTCGGCTCGCTCGAGCGCTTCTTCGGCGTCCTCGTCGAGCACTACAACGGGAGCTTCCCGCTCTGGCTGGCCCCCGTCCAGGTCATGATCCTGCCCATCGCCGAGCGCCACGAGGACTATGCCAGGGCCCTCGAAACCCGGCTCCGCGAGGGCGGACTGCGCACGGGGGTCGACCTCAGCCGGGAGAAGGTCGGCAAGAAGATCCGCGGCGCCGAGCTCCAGAAGGTCCCGCTCATCCTGGTCGTCGGCGACAAGGAGGTCGAGAGCGGCTCGGCTTCTCTTCGCGTCCCCGGCCAGGGGGACAAGGGCGCGGTGGACGTGGCCCGGTTCCTCGAGAAGGCCCAAGAACTCGACCGCCTTAAAAGTCTCGTCGTGAATTTCTAGAGGAGGACCAGCCATTTTCAAGAGACACGGTTTCTATCCCGCGGCCGCCAAAGCCAAGCCCCACCGGATCAACGAAATGATCACGGTGCGCGAGGTCCGGGTCATCGACGATGAGCGCCAAGCCCTCGGCGTCCTGCCCACGGTCCAGGCCATTCAGCTGGCCCGGGACCGCGGCCTCGATCTCGTCGAGATCGCGCCCACGGCCGAACCCCCGGTCTGCAAGATCACGGATTACGGCAAGTTCCTGTACGAGCAGCACAAGAAGGACCACGAGGCCAAGAAGCACCAGAAGCAGATCCAGATCAAGGAGATCAAGTTCCGCCCCAAGATCAGCGTCCACGACTACGATTTCAAGATGAAGCACGTCAAGCGCTTCCTCGGCGAAGGCAACAAGGTCAAGATCACCGTGATGCTGCGCGGCCGCGAGAAGCAGAAACCGGAGCTCGGCTACCAGGTCCTCGACAGGGTCCTCGGCGACGTCAAGGACATGGCCAGCCAGGACGGCTCCGCCCGGAAGCAGGATTGGGCCGTGTCGGCCCTACTGGTCCCCACGAAAACAGGAGGAAAAGATGCCAAAGTTAAAAACCCACAAGGGAGCCCAAAAGAGATTCAAGGTCACGGCCAAGAAAAAGTTCCTGCACGCGAAAGCGAATAAGGGCCACATCCTGACCAAGAAGGCGTCCAAGCGCAAACGCCAGCTGGGCCAGCCCGGCCAAGCCAGCCCGGGCGACCGCAAGGTCCTCAAGACCATGCTCCCGTACGACATGTGACCGCGCACCAAAGGAGATCCCCATGCCACGCGTCAAACGCAGCACCAAGAGACACGACCGCCGGAGCAAGGTCCTCCAACGGGCCAAAGGCTACTTCGGCGCCAAGAGCCGCAATTACCGCACCGCCAAAGAGGCGGTGGAGAAATCGCTCGTCTACGCCTACCGGGACCGGCGGGCCAAAAAGCGCGATTTCCGCGGCCTCTGGATCATCCGCATCAATGCCGGGGCCGTGGCCAACGGCACGTCCTACAGCCGCTTCATCCGCGGCCTGAAGGTCCTCGGCATCGGGCTCGACCGCAAGATCCTGGCCGACCTGGCCGTCAACGCCCCGGCGACGTTCGCCCACCTGGTCCGGATGACGCAAACGCCCGCGGCCTAGGGACCGCCCATGGCGAACCTGAAGGAGCGGATCGACGCCGTCCGGAAGGAATTCGACGAGGCCGCCCGCCGGGCGGCCGACGCCAAGTCCCTCGAGGAGCTCCGCACGGCCTACCTGGGCCGCAAGCGGGGCCACGTCACCCTTCTGTTCGAAGACCTGAAGTCCGTCCCGGCCGAGGAGAAGCGCGAGGCCGGGCGTCTTGTCAACGAGCTCAAACAATCGGTGACGGTCCGTCTGGATGCGATCGAAGGACAGCTTAGCTCAGTCCCGCCGGCCGTATCCGCGGCCGGGACCGACCTGACCCTGCCCGGCCGGAAGCGCTACGTCGGCCGGCCCCATCCGCTCACGCTGTTCGAGGAGGAGATCGAACGGATCTTCCTCGGCATGGGCTTTTCCATCGAAGAGGGCCCCGAGATCGAGACGGACTACTACAACTTCGAGGCCCTCAACTTCCCGCCGCACCACCCGGCCCGCGACAAGTGGGACACGCTCTTCATCAAGGGCGACCTCCTGCTGCGGACCCACACGTCGCCCGTCCAGGTCCGGGTCATGGAGCGGTCCAAGCCGCCCATCCGCATCATCTGCCCCGGGCGCGTCTTCCGGCGCGAGACGCCCGACCCGACCCACCTGCCGATGTTCATGCAGGTCGAGGGCCTGGTCATCGACGAGGGCGTCACCTTCGCTCACCTCAAGGGCACGCTGGAGTATTTCCTCCGGGCCCTCTTCGGCGAGAAGATCAAGGTCCGCTTCCGGCCGAGCTTCTTCCCCTTCACCGAACCGTCGGCCGAGGTCGACATCGAGTGCCTCGTCTGCTCCGGGAAGGACCCGGCCTGCCGCGTCTGCGGCGGCACGGGTTGGAAAGAGATCCTCGGCTCGGGCATGGTCGATCCCCAGGTCCTCAAGAACGTCAACATCGACCCGGAGAAGTACTCCGGTTGGGCCTTCGGGCTGGGCATCGATCGCACGGCCATGTTCGCCTACGGCATCCCCGAGATGCGCTATTTCTACGAGAACGACCTGAGGTTCCTCAGGCAATTCGGGACGAAATGAAGATCAGCCTGGACTGGATCCGCGAATACGTCGCCGTCGATCTCTCCCCGCAGGAGCTGGTCGACCGGCTGACCATGATCGGTCTCGTCCCCGAGACCGTCGAGGACAAGGGCGGCGACCTCATCCTCGACCTCGAGACCTACGCCAACCGGCCGGACACGCTCGGCCATCTCGGCGTCGCCCGCGAGATCGGGGCCATGTTGGCCCGGCCCCTGCTCGAGAGGGACTGGCCGGTCGCCGAGCTCGGCGAGGCCACGGCCGATATCGCCGACGTCCAGATCACGGCCGAAGCCCTCTGCCCCCGGTACTGCGGTCTCGTCGTCCGCGGCGTCAAGGTCGGGCCGTCGCCCGACTGGCTCGTCCGCCGGCTCGAGGCCATGGGCCTGCGGCCGGTCAACAACGTCGTCGACGTCTCGAACTACGTCCTCTTCGCCACCGGCCAGCCCATCCACACCTTCGATTTCGGCCGGATCGGCGGCGGCCGCATCGTCGTCCGCAAGGCCAAGCGGGGCGAGACGCTGGTCGATCTCGACGGCCGGACGCTCGAGCTCGCGCCGGACATGCTCGTCATCGCCGACGAGTCCCGGCCCGTGGCCCTGGCCGGGGTCATCGGCGGCCAAGCCTCGGGCATCACGGCCTCGACCCGCGACGTCTTCATCGAGAGCGCCAACTTCGATCCCGTCGGCATCCGCAAGACGGCCAAGACGCTCGGCCTTCAGACCGACGCCGCCTACCGCTTCGAGCGGGGCGCCGACATCGGCTTCGCGCCCAAGGCGGCTGTCATGGCCGCGTCGCTCCTGACCGCGATGGGCGGCCAGGCCAGCCGCGGGCTCATCGACCGCTTCCCCAAACCGCCGAAGCCGCGGACGGTGCGGCTCCGCCTGCGCCGGATCGCCGAGCTCCTGGGAGTCGCCGTCCCCGAGGACTTCGTCGTCGAGGTCCTGGGCCGGCTGGGGTTCCGCCTCGAAGCGTCCCATCACGGCGCCTGGCGGGTCGAGGTGCCGGCCTTCCGCGTCGATATCTCCCGGGAAGCGGACCTCATCGAGGAGGTCGCCCGCTTCTACGGCTACGACCGCATCCCTTCGGTCGTCACGCCCGTCGATTCGTTCGCCCCGGCCGCGAACCGCAAGCTCGACCGGCTGGCCCGGATCCGCGGGACCCTGCTCGGCCAGGGACTCGACGAGGTCATCAACTGGAGCTTCGCCGACCCCGAGCGGGAAGCCGCGGCGGCGAACGGCAAGACGCCCGTCGACATCCAGAATCCCATCTCCACCCGGGCCTCCGTCCTTCGGACGACGCTCCTCACCGGCCTCCTCGAGAACGCCGCCTGGAACCTCAACCGGGGGCTCGACGGCCTCCATGTCTTCGAAACCGGGAACGTCTTTCACTGGATCGAGGACGGGAAGCACTGCGAGGACCTCCACCTCGGCCTGCTCTCGACCGGGCTCCTGCCCGCCGCCGGCCTCGGAACGGCCGCCGCGGAGACGGATTTCTCCGTGATCAAGGGCGCCGTCGAGGCCGTTCTCGAGGCGCTCCGCTACGATCCGGCCGGCTTCGAGCCGCGGGACCATCCGTCCTTCGAGCCCGGCCGGGCCCTGGCCGTCCTGTACAAGGGCCAGGAGATCGGGACGCTGGGTCAGCTGCGCCGGGACTTCGCCGCGGTCGCGTCGGTCGACCGGGCCGTCTATGCCGCCGAGATCGACCTGGCCGCTCTTTTCGAAAAGACGCCCCGGCCGTTCCAGTACGCGCCGGTCCCCAAGCTGCCCGGGGTCGTCCGCGACCTGTCGTTCCTCGTGGACACGTCCCACGCCTACGGCGAGGTCGCCCAGGCCCTGGGGCGCCTCAACCAGCCGCTGCTCGAAGGCTTCGAGCTCGTCGACCGGTTCACCGGGAAGTCCGTGCCGGAAGGCCGGGTCAGCCTGACCGTCCGGCTCCGCTTCCGCCACCCCCAGCGGACGCTCGTCGCCGAGGAAGTGGACCGCGTCGTTCAGGAGGTCGTCGGCCAGCTCCGGTCGGCGCTCG
The DNA here is from genome assembly GCA_026393955.1 of Candidatus Aminicenantota bacterium. Taxonomy (GTDB): domain Bacteria; phylum Acidobacteriota; class Aminicenantia; order Aminicenantales; family Saccharicenantaceae; genus RBG-16-66-30. Next base: position 1,101 of record JAPKZE010000010.1, on the reverse strand, counting down.
ACATCCAACTCAGGGAGGGTTCCATTGACAGCAGAGCTTGAGCGAATTAAAATACTCGAGGGCAAGATCGGACAGGTCGTCGATCACATCCACAAGCTGACGACCGAGAACGAGAAGCTGAAGCAGCAGGTCAAGGAGCTGCGAACGGAAAAGAAGGAATTCGAGGAAGGCGCCCGCAAGATCGCCCGCCTGGACGAGGAGATGAAGAAGTACGACGGCGAGCGGGAGCTCCTCAAGGGGAAGATCGAGGCCATCATCGGGCAGATCGATCAACTGGGCTTATGACCGAACGAATCCTCGAGATCGAGATCTTCGGACAGCGGTACAAGATCCGCGTCAAAGGAGAGGAGGATGAGAAATATATCGGCCACTTGACCTCGCTCGTTGACCAGAAGATGCACGAAGTGGCTGTGAAATCGAAGTCCGCGGATACGACCAAGATCGCCGTGCTGGCGGCCTTGAACATCGCGGACGAGCTGTTCCTTAGCCAGAAGAAGCTGGATCAGCTGAACGAGGCCCTGGGCCACATGGAGACGGAGATCGAAAGTTTGGAGGTTCATCTTTTCGCAGATGAAAATACATACACGGACGCCGATAAATCCCCCTTGTGACGGGCCGTCCCCCCGCGACAGGCTCGCCGGCCGGGCCGCTCCCGGCAGGGGCATCTGACGCCTCCGCTCTTTCCCTCGCGTCTCCTCATTTGAATAGATGAGGAGGTTATCCCAATGAATCCGGTCATTATCGCCGGCATCGTCATCATCGTCGGGCTGGCCGCGGCCGTCGTCGTCCTGTTGCTCAAGCGGCAGGAGGGCACCCGCAAGGCCGCCGAGGCCGAGGAACAGGCCAAGGTCATTCTCGACCGGGCCCGCGAGGACGGGGAGAAGATCAAGCGGGAAGCGGCCATCGACGCCCGCGAGAAGGATCTCGCCCGCCTGAACGAGTTCGAGGCCCTGAACCGCGAGAAACAGCGCAAGATCAACGAGACCGAGCGCCGGCTCCTCAGCAAGGAGGAGAACCTGGAGCGGCGGTTCCAGTCGATCGAGCGCAAGGAGAGGGACCTCTCCCAGAAGGAGCGCAAGCTCACCCAGAAAGAGAAGGACC